>JAQYWO010000127.1 GCA_029379215.1 Rhizonema sp. PD37 | reverse complement strand
AGTGTCAGAAGTAACAGGAGTGTCAATTTCGCTTGTTTCTATTTGATCTAAGGAGGCGAGATCTTCAGGTGTTTGAGGATTTATTTTTGAGCCTATAGCTTCTTTTGGAGTCTGAACAATAGTTAAGTCAGGACTTTGATTTAATTCTTCATCTACCGGAATAAACTGTTCAGATTCATTAGTCACTACGGGTGGTGTTGGAACTTTGCTGACTGGTTCTAAATCTTGTTCGGTGGGTGTTGGAACTTTGCTGACTGGTTCTAAATCTTGTTCGGTGGGTGTTAGAACTTTGCTGACTGGTTCTAAATCTTGTTCGGTGGGTGTTAGAACTTTGCTGACTGGTTCTAAATCTTGTTCGGTGGGTGTTGGAACTTTGCTGACTGGTTCTAAATCTTGTTCGGTGGGTGTTGGAACTTTGCTGACTAGTTCTGAATATTGATTGGTGAATACAGGAGGATCGGCTTTTAGAGAAGCTCGTTGCCAATTTGGATTGAATACTGTTACAGGCATTGCCTCAGGTTCCTCACCTATTTCTTCAATGACAAGAAGGAATTCTCCAATGCGAATAACGTCTCTAGACTTCAGTTGGTAAATCTGATTTATCTCAGCCAGTTTATCGTTAACCAGAGAGCCATTCACACTGCCAAGATCGGAGTAGTAATAGTTTCCATTTTGAACGAAGAACTTGCCATGCATGCGGCTGACATCAGAACTGTCTAAGATTAAACCAGATTGAGGAGATCGACCCACTATGTACTCGTTATTTACACTAGTTACTAGGTCAAGGTTAATTTCGTTTATTTTACCTAATGTTTTTGCCTTAAGAACGTTTACTTTGATCATATAAATCTCACTTTTTATTTTTTTCAACTATTTTGGGCAGGAGTGGCACACCATAATCTATTGATTTGGTGTCGGGAGGAATCTCCGGTTTAATTTGTCGCGTCCTCTAACTGAATTCCACTACAGATGGAAAAAGGCGGAGTCAAGTGACAAATTAAACAATTTTTCAGCCTACTACGCATAGTCGCGTACTCCCGATTACAAGCTTTACCGATGACGGAGAAAATTGACCAATACCAGACCAATTATGATCGTAAATTGAGACATTTTTGGTTTTTCGGTATTAGTAAATCCGCCAATCCATGATAGTATGTTATGTAACCATTTAACATGTATAGTCCTGATAGCTACAGCTAATTGCTGACTAACAGACTAACTGCTTAACTGCTGATTAATCTTATTAATTTCTGCTACCCAGCGCTGACGAGTAGTGTGTTCTAAACTCAGAATATCATCTTGAGACCAGTGAAAGTGGAAAGCAATAAAAGCTACCTCCTCGTATAACTTATCTAAGGGGTAGCTTGAGGCTCCCCCGCTAGTTCAAGCTCCACAGCAAACTGTGTATTGCAATGAGGGCATTGAGTCGGGATATGTGCATTTCCTTGTTGATTAACACGATTATAAAATTCTCTGAGATAGGCAATGTCGCGGATAACAAGCCCTTCCAAGAAATCCGGACTTACAGAATTTAGACTGCCTAAGCGAGCGATCGCCAGTGAAAGCATGACTAAAAACCCATAAGCCGGATTGTCCCGAACGCCGGGATGTTTTTGAACCAAAATTTCATCCTTTGCCGTAGCCAAACGCATGATTCCCTGACGATGCACGTGATTTTGGGCATCTACAAGACCAATTGGAAGGGTAAAGGCAAATTCAGTAGTCAGAGTATTTTTGCGGCGCATAGTTCAGAAGAATAACCTTCAAGCGGTTCAGGAGAGTTGACAGTATTTTCTTGCACAGTCGTTTCGTTCACCAATCCATTAATCCGACGGTAAAAGTCTTGAAGATAACTGACATCCTGAGCAAAAAAGTTTTCCACAATCATGGGACTCAGTTCAGACAAAGCACCAAGATGGGTAATGACGCGAGATAAAATAATAATTGTTGCATAAGCAGGATTAGACTTGACACGAGGATCGCGCATAGGTGCAATCTCATCTATAGCTGTTGATAGCCGCATTACACCCTTGCGATGAATGCTGCCATCAGGGTCAAGATACCCCTTTGGTAGTGTAAATTCAAACTCTGTCTGAAACATAATCTTATGATGCCTTTACGCGCTTAAATTCCTCGAAAGCGATTTCTAACTCTTCAATCGCAAAGTCAGTACTACTGGCATTGACATCAGCAACTTTATAACTAGTGGGCCAAGCGCCGTCTAATTGATACTTAGCATTCACTTTTCTAGCATTATTGCAGATATTCAACGAAATTGCCTGACGTTGCTCTTTCCATTTCCCCTGTTGAACCTTTTGGAACCAGTCCCAAAGTACCATCGAGGAAGTCATTCCTCTACGGAGAGTAATATTACCACTTTGATCGTTTCCGGGAAGCTTGGTTCTCACCACACGACCTTTGTTTTGTTTACTGCCCCATATTTGAGAAGTAACTTCACAAATTTCAATCACAGGCTGAGTGCGTTGAAATCCCTGACACTCAAGAAAGATACCATCGATATTATTGTTCGATCCGTCTAGCGTTAGTTCTATATAGAAACTATTAGCTGTAAGAAATTCAAAGTCAGTTGCCACTACTATCTATCACTCTTTATTAGATTGGAAATTGGGAATTGCTAATTGCTAGAGCGCCATTAGCAATTCCCCCAGATCACGAAGGCTTCAATTTCATGCTGGTGCAGGTTAGTTTTATGACTTCAGTCAAATAGTCTTGTCCATCAGAACTTGCCGTTGCTAATGAATAACTTACAGGGTAAGCATCGGTGAGGTTTATTGCTAATGCCTGTGAATTCGACTCATCATAGTAGCGTATACTGACTTCTTTAATATTGCCTTTCCACTGACCTTGGTTGTTGGACTTGTCGTACCAGTCAAACATGTCTGTTTTTTTACTTTCGGCAATAACCGTAAGTGTCAGTTCGGTAGCGCTTTGTTGAACAGTAGGCTTCTGAACAAAGGTTGGTGTACCAGGTTTACCTTGGCTACTCATACCTGCATTATAAGGAGTTGCAGGTGTTTCAATGGCAACAGTATCAACTTCCTTGATATATCTGTCTCCACCACCAATGTCAACCTTAAACCTACAATTACCTAAAACGTTTGGCGTTCCTGGCATATTTAGTCTCCTAAAAAATCAATGATTGTGAATAAGTTGGACTTTAAATTTAGTCAGCTATCAGCCGTTAGCAAACAGCCGATAGCTTTCTAGTTTTATGCAGCTGTTGCACCATCCTCTTCAGGACCATTCCATTGACCAATACGGAAAATGACAAATTCCGCTGGTCGGACTGGGCAAACACCCACTTCAATATACAAACGACCTAAAGTTCTAGTTTCTGGAGGGTTTAGCTCCTCATCACATTTGACATAGAAAGCTTGATCAGGTGTAGCTCCAAACAAACCACCCTCACGCCAAATGCGTTCTAAGAAGTTACCCACCGTACGCGTAACACGAGACCATGTCTCTTCATCATTAGGTTCAAAAACTACCCATTGGGTACCTAATTCTAGGGATTTTTCAATGTAGCTAATTAGCCTGCGTACGCTAATATAACGCCACTCGGTTACGTCTGGCTCGACTAAAGTTCTTGCGCCCCAGATACGGATTCCGCGATTGGGGAAGCTACGAATACAGTTAATGCCAAGAGGGTTCAAAAGCTCTTGTTCGCGGAAATTAGTGTCATAAGCTAGACCAATGACACCTCTGGGAACTTCATTTGCAGGCGCTTTGTAAACTCCTCGCGTTTCGTCAGTACGACCCCAAACGCCCATCATATAACCGGAAGGAGGCACAAGCAGTGGTCTGCCACTGTTGCGAGGGTTGGGAACTTTGACCCAAGGATAGTACAGCGCGGCAAACATGGAACGACGGTTAAACTGACTCAGCCACTCCACGACCTCTTGGGGTTTGTTACGATCTGGTGGTGGATCAAGTACAACCATGCGATTAGGTGGATTGGGAATGTCTCCACTAGCAGAACCTTCACACATGCTGACCATCAGTTCCATAATCCCGTGGACTTGGTCCAAGTTCATCAGCCCTGCCTCATAAACCCGCATGAGATCGGGACAGGAAACCATGGTGATTTCATCAATTTCAAAAAGTCCACGTACCCCTGTGCGATCGTCACGTACCCCCTCTACTTCCGAAGCAAAGCGATCAGGTGAGGATGGAGCAATTGGAGGAGCTAATTCATACCGACCATTAACTGGGCGACGAGCCAAGGGTTGTCCAGTTTGAACGACTTCACCTATAGTGACATACATAGAATCTCGTAATGCTGTCACTGCATAGGTTGCCACTTGACCATTCACCTCAGGGTTCATGGTTAGGTTTTCATATTGCTCGAGAATTTCCTCATTCCGAAGAATCTGCAATGTGAAATACTCACCTGTATTTGGAGGGGGTTCTCCTTCAGTGCCTTCAGGTTGGGGACGAGGCGAACTGTCACTAATCAAGATATTGAGCGATCCACCAGCTGCCTGTTCGGGACGGAGGGTGAGAGTTAGGGATCTACGATTTCCACGACTGCTTAGTCGTATACTAGTAGGTTCTGGAGTCGCTGGTTTAGCTGCTGCAGGTAATTGAGTGCCAATACTGACGATCCAGCAGCGACCACCACCATTCAGAAAAAAGCCATTAACAGTATGGGGTAAATAGGCGTCGAAGTCTGTGAAGCCATCGGATTGCGGACGGGCAAAGTATTTTAGATACTGCGTCCAATTGGTTACCAACATGGGCTTAAATGTTTCAGCCCCACCACGTACATCCTCTGTAAAACCAACAAACCCAGCAACCGCCGTGCTGATGCCCTCAATCGGTCGGTTACCCCGGTTAATCTCTTCAACGTAGACTCCAGGAGCAAAGTAATCAAGTCTAGCCATGTAAGTTTCTCAGAATTAGGACAAGAATAGACTTCAAAAAAGCACTTTTGCTCAAGCTGTCATTAGTCCTCTGTCCACAGTCATTTTTAAATAGACATGGAGAGAAAATAAATTATAATCATTCGTTCAGACGCGACATGTCGCATCCCTACATAATTTTCACACCAAAGTCTAATACAAATGACGGAAGACAAATGATAAAAGACGACCTTGATAAGTAAATGTGCAATTTAAAAGCAATGCCAATTTAGTTTTCAGGCGAAAGTAAGACTTCTTTAAAAGTGTAAGTGTTGCCATCCACCAATACGTTGCAGTTTTGGGGTAAGTAACCTAAACAGTTCAGTGTTAAAACATAGTTTCCCAAGCGAAGATTGTCAAAAAAGAACAGCCCCTCTTGGTTACTTGTCACTGACTTTTCAGTTCCAATTACAGCTACTTTTGTTTGAGCAAGCGGTTGGCTTGTCACTGCGTTTTTGACAATACCTGCGACTGATACCCGCTGAGTCATCATCACCTCACCGTTGTTATTTTTTTGCCTTTGGTTGTAAAGACTCATAACTCGCTCCCAAATGAGAGGCAATGAGGTAATTTCAGATTCTAAGGGTGCCGTTACTGTTATGTATACGGCTGGACGCAAAGGGATACTAAGAGAACTCCATAGAGATCCCATCTCAACAGATGGGTTTACAGCAACCGTCATCGGCAAATTACCATAATTGCGTAGTTCAGGAGCTAAGAACTCCTCCCGCAGGGAGCGATGGCGCAGCAGCAAGCTTAACGCTTCGTTCAAAAGGTGGTATTCTCCTAAAGCTGTGCGATCCCAAGCTGTTAACATTAGAGATACATCAAGCCAAGTGAGTGGCGAACTTACACGAGCAGTTTGCAACCCTCCTTCTGAAAAATTTCGCTCCCTCTGTCTACCAGCTTGTTGTAACTGCTTAGACTGACGAATGTCATACAGATACAAATTTAGAAGCGGACCGATATTTCCGTCCCTTCTACTGCCAGGAAGACTAAAGTCAATTTGCTCCATACTGGTGAGGGAGGTTCCCCCAGCCAGAATTTCTGCCAGGGTTTGAAGAAGGGAGATAAGCATGGAACAACTAGATTATCTATTTGCTTCTAGATTAAAGGCAAAAGGTGAGGAACGTTAATTAGACTTTTGTCGAAATTTACACCTATCGAGGCTTTCCTTGATGAAGATAGCATTATGACTATTGAGCTTTGAGTGTCAACTGTTAAAAATTGTGCTACTTTTGACACAAAAGATTCGCGTTAAAGAAGGTTTGTTTTATGAAACGGTTGTTTACTTTTAGTGTAATCGTTTTTCTCTTGTTTAATTTTGCTACCCACATCAATGTTGGTCTGACTAGCTCTAGCAATTTAGATAATTGTAATACAGCTTTGAAAAAGGGAGAGGGCTGTTTTGATTACAAGATTAAGGATCTTAATTTTTCTATTCCTGTTTACTACTACTTACCTAATGAACCCAATCAATTAAATCCTAATACTAAAGTCGTATTTGTCTTACATGGTGAACATCGGAATGCTCAAGATTATCGAAATGAATGGCAAAATATCTATGCAGAAAACAAAAATTTTATTCTCCTTGCACCAAAGTTCGATCAAAAGCGGTTTCCAAAAGCTGCCGGGTATAATCTAGGCAACATGTTTACAGAAGATCTTAATACGCTAAATCCTCAAAACCAGTGGGCGTTTACTCAAATTGAAAATATTTTTGACTTTGTAAAAGAAACTACTAAAGTTAAGACAGCTAATTACTATCTCTATGGACATTCTGCTGGTGCACAGTTTGTACACCGAATGTTGATATTTATGCCTGATGCACGTATTAAAAAAGCTGTTGCCGCAGAAGCCAATTCATACACAGTACCTAGTTATCATACCGAGTATCCTTGTGGTCTTAAGAAAAAAATGGGTGATAAACTACCACCTTTAGATTTAAGAACAACATTTAAGATACCGATGACAATAGAGATAGGCACAGTGGATAACAAAGATTCTTCAGATAGCTTTGGCTGCGGTAAGCAAGAAGAAGTTTCTAATAATTCGTCAGAACAAAGCTCTAATGAGCATTTTATTCATGGCGAATATTTCTTCTCTCATGCACAAAATATTGCTAAGAATATGAACGAAAACTTCCAATGGACTCTCAAAAAAGTCATTACCCAATCTCATGAAGATCCGATGTTTGTGTCTTGTGCCGCCTTAGAGTTTTTTCCTCAATTAAAGGGGGTTACTTGTCAATCGGAACCTTAAGCGAGTCGTCTTACTCCCTACTTAACTAACGTTGATTGTGTCCAATTTGCCATGTCTGGGGTTGTTTTGTTGATGAGTTTGCCATTGAGTATAAGCAAATATCCCACCAATGATAGTAAGACTAATAGCAATTACTATCCCAATCAGTAACTGATAGGGAGGAAGAGTTCGAGATATCTGCCGTGAGGGGGAACCCTGCATAATCGTCTCTTCCGGCACAGCAGGTTGGGAGGAGGGAGAGCCCTGCATAATTGTCGCCCCAGGCACAGCAGGTTGGGAGGAGGGAGAGCCCTGCATAATTGTCGCCCCAGGCACGAGAGGTTGGGAGGAGGGAGAGCCCTGCATAATTGTCTCCCCAGGTACTACAGGTTGGGAGGAGGGGGAGCCCTGCATAATTGTCTCCCCAGGTACTACAGGTTGGGAGGAGGGGGAACCCTGCATAATTGTCGCCTCTGGCACATCATCTGGTGGCAAGAGTGGACTCTGTGCGATCGCAGTTGCCGCAGGAACAAGTGGTCGGTAAACTGTCTTTTCAAAAGAACCAAAACTATTTTGACTGAGTTCTTGATGAGTCACAGCAGCTTGTAAAGCCTGCTTTAACTCGTCTACGGAGGCAAAGCGATCTGTTGGTGCTTTTTGTAGACAACGCATCACAACCGCCTCAAGCTCGGGTGGCAGTTGGGATAAACCGGGTTGCGATCGCAGTGCTTGTGCTGGTTTAGAATTATGAGCTATTGCCCAGGATATTTCACTTATTTTGTGTGTATTTAGACCGAGTCCAAACGGATCCGTACCTGAAAGCATTTCGTAAAGAATAATACCTAAGCTGTAAATGTCTGCGCGTCCATCTATGTTTGTTTCAACTTCCAACTGTTCAGGAGAAGCATAGTGACAGGTGCCCAGGAAGGTATTTGTCAATTTAGTCCGGTCTATACTATCTTCATGGATTTTAGCAATACCAAAGTCTAAAATTTTTACCAGTTCTCCTAAAGCCGTATGTACCAAAAAGATGTTGTCTGGCTTTAAGTTACGGTGGATGACTTTGATATGAACACTCTTCGTTGCACCTTCCCGCCACAAAGTCACGCCTTGATGAGCATGAGTCAATCCATCACACACTTGCGTGATAATACTGACAGAACGATCCACGGACAACCGCCTCTCACTCTCTAACAGTTGCCTGAGACTCTGCCCGCGCAGATACTCCATCACATAGAATGGGTACCCTTCCGCACTGATTCCATAGTCACTGACTGGAACAATATGGTCGTTTCTCAGTGCCGCAGAGACTGTTACCTCTTGTTCAAAACGCTTTTTGAGTTCTTCTGAAGTCACTAAAGTGTCCTTCAGCAACTTTAAGGCAACTTGCTGACCAAGTAAGGTATCCATTGCCAAGAAAACGTCTCCTATACCGCCCATACTCAAACGTTTTTCGAGGCGGTAACGTTGGCGATCGCCAATTAATCGACCTATCCAAGGATCTGAGTGAGAAGAATTCATATAACTTTACTATATTGGTTGATGACGCGGGCAGGCTTCAGTGAACATTTTGAGCTACTGTGTCCTTGGGCGTGACTTTCGGACTGACCATCTGTAGGAAATAAAAACCTTATTTAGACTTTAGTCTACCAATCCGCTTGCTAGTTAATTTTCCCGAGCCCCAGTCCGAAGGTCTCGATAATTACAGCAGAATACAGGAGTCAGAAGTAAAAAGAGCTTAGAGTCTGGCTTTTAGCTCTCAATGTTGTACTTCATTTGCTTGCAATATGCTGTATAATTTCCCGCAAAATTGGTACTTTTATTCGTCCCAACACTATTGTACGCTGAGGCAGGTAGTATAAAGCTTCAAGAGTTTTTTACAAATGTAGAAATTTTTTCTAAAGAAAAAATGTATCTGTATTGTTTCGTTAACAGTAAAGCAGAACCCCTGACTGCTTTAATCTCTTATTTCATCTCTTGCAAAAGCAAATATACAATAAATTGTACTGTATGTTTGACTTGCAATATAATAAGATGATTACAATAGTGCTATATAATAGAACAAATGGGCTTGTTTGCCAACCGCCCTTTGAAAAATTTAAATGCGCTTACCTTGAGCTGCAACTTAAAATTGCTAAAGAAACATTAGATAATTTATAGTTGGCGAAATGAAATACCCAAATCACTCAGATCCTTGGATAGGTCGATTAATTGGCGATCGCCAACGTTACCGCCTCGAAAAACGTCTGGGTATGGGCGGTATGGGAGACGTTTTCCTGGCAATGGATACCCTACTTGGTCAGCAAGTTGCTTTAAAGTTGCTTAAAGACACTTTGGTGACTTCAGAAGAACTCAGAAAACGTTTTGAACGAGAGGTGACAGTGTCGGCAGCACTGAAAAACGACCATATTGTTCAAGTCAGCGACTATGGAATCAGTGCGGAAGGCTATCCATTCTATGTGATGGAGTATCTACGCGGGCAGAGTCTCGGACAACTCTTACGGCGTGAGGAAAGGTTATCTGTAGAGCGAACTCTCAGTATTATCACGCAAGTGTGTGATGGATTGTATCAAGCTCATCAAGGCGTGACTTTGTGGCGGAACAATGCAACAGTAAGCGAACATATTAAAGTAGTTCATCGTGACCTAAAACCAGATAATATCTTTTTGGTACCGACAGTTCTTGGAGAACTGGTAAAGATTTTAGACTTTGGTATTGCTAAAATCCGTGAAAATACTGCGGAACATACTCAATTAACGAATATGTTTCTCGGTACATATCATTATGCTTCTCCCGAGCAGTTGGAAGTTGAAACAAACATAGATGGACGCGCAGATATTTACAGTTTAGGTATTATTCTTTACGAAATGCTCGCAGGTACGGACCCGTTTGGATTAGGTCTAAATACACGTAAAATTAGTGAAATATCATGGGCAATGGCTCATACATCCAAGCCACCACTACCGCTGCGATCGCAAATCGGATTATCCCAACTGCCACCCGAACTTGAGGCGGCTGTGATGCGTTGTCTACAAAAAGCACCAACAGATCGCTTTGCCTCTGTAGACGAGTTAAAGCAGGCTTTACAAGCTGCTGTCGCTTCTCAACAACCCTCTATTTCGAGTCCTGCTTCTTTTGATTGGACAGTTTACCAACCACTTACCCCTTCACCGTCTGTTCCTCCTGCGATCAAGATTACCCAAACGAGATCTCCTTCTCCCCATGGATCTAACGACGCAACTATTGATCGACCCTTAAAGCCTCCTCAACAGGAATCTAACGACGCAACTAGTGATCGACGCTTAACGCCCCCTCCTCAACAGGGATCTAACGACGCAACTGTTGATCGACCCTTGAAGCCTCCTCAACAAGGATCTAACGACGCAACTGTTGATCGACCACTAACGCTTCCTGACGATGGAATTCCCGAAGCAATTCTGTCACTAGATCGAGACTCTTTACTAGAGATTATTGCAGAAATTATCGGACCTATTGCCTCTACTTTAATCCGAGAAATTTCAGTATCTGCTCCCAACACCGAAGAACTAGTGGAGAATTTGATGCTGTACCTTTCCGGAAAACAACGAATTGAATTTAAGAAGAAAGCAATGGCACGCTTGCAACAAAATCCTACTCGAACTCAAGCCAAGTCTTCTAATTCACCTACTATAAAAAATCAAGCGATTGATACTAGCTTTTTAAATCGATGTGAAGAATCTTTAGCCGAAATCATTGGTCCAATAGCTCCGGCACTAATTCAGGAGGCTTTGAAATCTCATACTCATCTTTCTCCAGAAGAGCTAGTTAATATTTTAGCAAAAGAAATACCCAACGCTAAAAAAGCTCAAGAGTTTTATCAACGCTTACTAGCTAAATAGATATCTTACAAAATTTGCCTCTTTAGCTCCTTTTATGGTGATTGATGATTGTTGAAAAAAAACCCTTACGTTGCAAGGGTTGTAAATAATTATACTCTTTTTTTCAATGAAATGTTTACAGGATAAGGCTTTCAACAATTTTGAACCCAGCTTTACATAAAAATGCCGGAAGAACCCAAAATTTTCACTAAAATTTTCCAGCCCGTGTAATCTGGATGGATGGATTCTGACAAACATTCAACTGCCTTGTACTAGTAAATTCCCCATTATTCCACACAAACTTTAAATATCGCAAACAACTTGCACCTTTGGTAACAACACCTGAAAATGTGATGCGTTTCGTTTCACCAGCTGGTATAGGGTGACTATTCGTTAACGTGTGCCATGTTCGATTATCAGATGAAGTCAATACAGTGTCTACTTGTAATGAAGCAGCATTGGTCACGTAAACACTGGGTAGATTGGGGTAGGTATCAGCGTATACTGGGTTAGCTCCTATCAATTGTCAATGCGTAAGTCCTAGTTTTATCAACCTTTATAGAAAGATTAGCTTGCACGAGCAACAGCGGTGTCAACCATCCACTCCAACTGTCGAGGCTGAAAATTCAGTTCGTGTTTTGCTTTGGCATTTGATACACCGCGCATCTGAGTACCGTAGTAGACGGCATCTACACCACAGTCACAAAAAGGGGCGAACAGCTTTCCTTGCCTCTACCCCCAGATTTCAACAACTGCATAATTAATTTTCACTCTTGTGTCTATTAATAATGATTACTACAGTTGCAATAGCGTAAGCAAGGTCACCTAATTGTTCTGATTTTTCTGAGCAATCAGACGCATAGCTATTTCAAGACTGGACTTCATCCTGTTAAAAGATGCTGCTAGAGTACCAATTTCATCATTAGATTTTTGATCAAAATCAGAGTTGGCTTTGCCAGTACTTACTGCTTGAGCAATCTTAGACATTTGTGTAATTGGCTTAATAACAGTCTTTTTAAGTAAAAAGTTAATTATAATAATTATAATGGCAAAAATAGCAATTAGTATGCTCATAACAAACCACCAGAACTGATGAGCACTTGCAAAAACTTTATCAGCAGGAACATAAATTAATTGAGCAAAAATAGTTTTATGGAGTTGCCAATTAAAACCATTTTTATCTCCATAGCTTGCTAATTGAGTCTTAGGTGCTCTATCTGGAGTTGAATGGCATTGAAGACAGCTTGGGTTGTCAAGAGTTAAAGGTCGAGCGATATATAATGTTTTCCCTCCGGGAAGATCTAGAAAATCCGATATTTCTGGACTATTGGGGTTTTTACTAAAGCGTTGTATAAGATTTGTTTCAAAACTATCTGCCTTATCTAGCAAATTCGTTGGATCGAGTGCTGCTTCTTTGTAAATGAAGTCTTCGTATTTTTTGTTCTTGCGAAGATCTTCAAAAACTTTCCGTGCTGAGAAGGCTGCTACTGTTTGTGGAATGAATACAGAGGTTGTTTCTTGTTTAGGTGCTAAAAGAGGGATAATTTCATTAGTAGTATAGTTTCTGACAGAACGCATGGTTTGGATAAGAATCTCTGCATTAGAGGTTACCTCTTCCTTTGCTCTCTGCTCCAATAAATTGGATAGAAAAGTACCACTTATTAAAACACCGCATATAAAAACAAGTATTAAAAGTAGGTTGAACTTATTAGCTAGTTTCAGATTTTCTAACAGTAAGTTAAACTTGTTAGTTATATTCCTATTTTTAAGCATCTTACTTAATTTACCTATATAATGATTCTTGACTATTATACTTCGACGGTTATACCCTTTCTACTTGAAGCTGCAATATATTTTTCCTCCAAGCTTACACCGTCCCTAGCAAGGCATTGAGTATTCACTACCGCGCGTTAGTCAGCGCCCAGAACATAAACCCAAAAATTAATTATGTGTTCGTCAAAACCGCTAGTAGGGGCGAGGAAAGTTCTTCGTTCTGACATTATTTTTCTTAATGTCTATATGCTATCAGTTTGATTTTTATGTTACTCAGAATGATACTATACTAGAATTAGCCAAAAGTCTAGTTATCTACTTTACTTCCAATATAGACATTCTCTGTCTTTTTTTTGGCTTTTGGCACTACAGTTGAAAACGTCGTTTACCGCCACTACATACCTCAGACGTTGATGAAATTGTGTATTATTATGTTACTCTTCATTATATTTATGAATTACTGCGTTTTCTAAGTTAAAGACTTTATTTCTTTGGTTTCGTCGGTATGGTGCGAGATGGAGGTGAAGAAAATGGACGAATTGGAAATAGAGATTGAGGAGGATGTGAAGAAAATGGAGGTTGCGGAGATGGAGGTTGCGGAGATGGAGGTTGTGGAGGTGGGTTAACTTTGATAGCAAATCTTTTTGAATCCTTGCCACCAAATTTATCAGTTGCTGTTAACTCAATTATCGGTGGAAGGGCTTGATTGGCTTTAATCTGTCTTGAATCTGAGGCTTTAACCTTACCAACTAGAGAAAGTTCAACATCAATATCTTCACTACCATCAACTTTCCAACTAAAATTGATAGGAGTGCCATCATTAATGACTCTTGTTGGCTCTTGACTACCGTTAAGTGTGAAAGAGGCAATCTTCAATGGTATAGGTAAAATATCAACTGTAATTGGAAGTGATACAGAGGGAAGCTGCTTATGATTGTTAGGAAAAGCGAGTATTCGCAAAATATATTTTCCTGGGGGGGGAGTTTTGACAGAAATGTTTTCACAAGTATAAAATACTACTTTTTCCTTTTGCTTCATATGACAAGATTTCGGTATGAGTTCATTGATTTTATTGCTGAGATCAAACGTGCGTAGTTTAATATTATTTCCGCCCTCTTTTCTGGCAAAAATCTGCAAATTCGAGAGATTGTCTAAATTCCAAATTTGCCATTTCAAAAGTATCATACCACCTACAGGGTATTCAGGCTTTTCAAGGTTTTTAGGATTGTCAGGACGAAAATCAACGATTTTTGGTATTGGTTTTTCATTAATTTTGACTTTGATAGAAGAAGAAACGTTTTCCTGTTTATCGGTGGGAACGGCTATCAGTGTAAAAGTATAATCACCTGGCTGCGTCACACCACTGTTATAATTAGCACATAATAAGATTTGTTGTTGATTTTGGCACAGATCCTTTTGTGTGATGTCAATATCCTGAGGCGTACTAGGAACTGGTCCGTCGATCTTCAACTGTAGCTTTGAATGTTCTTGAAAATTGTTAACTTTCCAATTGAGGAGAACTTTATCTCCCTCAACGTAAATGATACTATCTGAAGTAAAACTCTCAATTTTTGGGGAAGCAGGGGGTTTAAAAAACTGCCACCAAATGAGGAAAGATAACCCTAAGAGCGATCCTAAAACTGCGAAGACAACTAGAAGTAGTTGCCACCAAGGGCGGGCGTTCCATACTAAAGATCCTCGAGGTAAATTTTCGGGTAAAGGTAAGCTTTCTTTGTCTTCCAACTCCACCACAAAATTGAGATTCAAACCAGATCCAATCCACTGTCTTTGCCACCAAGATCCAGGTTTGACAGTCAAATTGACTTTAGAGCTTCTACTAGGTAATACTCGTATGTCATGAGGCTCACAATGATAGGTATACAGTTGGCGTTCATCTCGACTTTTAATTCCAACCTTCAGTTCGCGTGGAATGTTACCTTGGTTAGTTAACTTAATTTCGTACTGACCAGAAGTTCGACTAACTTTTCCCAACAAGGTATTGAGTTCCACATTCAAGCGATGTATAGCAGGAATTTGGATGTACAATAAATCTAGCAGCACTAGATCTGGAGAGTTATCAGAACGCAAGCGAATAGTCGGAGAGTAACTACCTGCGAATACACTTGCAGGAGGGTGGAATATGATCCAAATTTGACCCTGAGAATTAGGATTAAGTTCTAACCCACTTGGTCCTGAAAGCAAACCTGATGCTTCCAACCCTGTTAATTGATAACGAATAGTGAACCAATCTTCTTCTATATCTGGACAAGTTAAATAGAAGCGGTCAACTCTATCCGAACGATTGTTAACTCTCACTTCTACCTGCAAAGGTTCACCTAGCTTCAGAATTGCCGCCTTAGTAGGATTCGTCGCTGGTTTGAGAGAAAAAGTCGGGTCTTTTACCCGAATTACAGTATTCTCTCTGAGCATTACCTTGAGTTGACGCGGATACTGTATGGGTGTATCTTCGGGAAAATGCTCTGGAGCATCCACAACTAAGGTATAATCGTAAGTCCCGGGAAGAGCATCAACTGGGATCTCAAACTGAAATGTTAACTCACTGCTTTGTTGGGGAGCAAGTGCCAACCGTTCTTGGAGAGTTTGACACCACTGGCGTATGGTTTCGGATGCTTCATCAAAAAACACATCAATGACAGCGCTCTGGTTGCTTTGATTGCTGATGACGACATAAAGTTGAAGAGTATCTCCTGCCATCCCAGATTGAATGCCTGGTGGGTCGATAATTACTGTAAGTGGACTTTGTTGAATTGGCATATACATTTATTCGCTTTTTTGAAAGGGGTGGAGTCTTACCTGGAAATCATCACCACCGCTTACGACCATGCTTCCTTGATTATTTTCTATTTCGGCAATACTATTGATTTTAGAGGTGATTTTAGAGGAATCAGAGTCAATATCTTTACCCTTTGCTGATTTTTCACGATCTAGTTTTCTCTCGGGGGTTAAAGACCAAGCGATTATGTGTCCGTCACCGTCTGCACTGATGAGCTTGTAACCATCTGAATTGAAGGTGATGCTATATATATCTGTTTGTGCTGCCTGCCACTTATCTATAAATTCACAATCTTTGTTAACAACTCGGCATTTGTCTAAGTCCCAGATTGCAATGTAACCTTTGTTATCAGAGGTAGCTAATATATGAGACCTTGGTGCTGGTGCAAAGGCAACACTCCAAACATAGTCGCCATCACTCCCATTTAACTCTGGTGCTATTAATTGCCTCTGATTGACGGTGGGTTTACTGGGATTGAGAAGGAACACACGCTTAAAATTGCCAGCAGTGACCAAAATTGACTCATCCTGACTTAAGGCTAAAGACCGGATGGGATATTTTAATTGTTTTCCTAAATCGATAATTTGCAAGTCTTCTGCCGTGAATTGCTCACCCGGTCCCGGTCTTTTCCACAACCGTACTTTACCACTGCCATGTGCGCTAAATAAGTTACGGGAGTCTTCAGTAAAGACGAGAGCAAACACGCGATCGCTTGTATTATCTCCTCGGTCTTTAAGTGTTTTACCTTCCTGTTCCCGTGTCCGTACATTCCACAATTGAATTTCTCCACTTGCCAAGCCAGCAGCAATGATATCTTGATCTTTTGGTACAAACGCCAAGGTAGCGACAGGTTTATCCGTGACTGCCAAAAGACCTTTGGGATTGAGCGAGCGACCATTGCATGCAGTATTAACAGAACTGTTTGCCATCCCTTTCGGGGCTAATTGGTCTCCATTTACCGACCAAAGGCGCATTGTGCAGTCATCTGAACCACTGACTACTGAGAAAGAATCGCCACTAAAACGGACAGCATTCACAATATCAGTATGTCCAATCTGTTTCGGTGTCAGCAGCCACAATATAAGAGCGGTGAGCAATGCTAGTATTGCGAGCAGTAACCACCAGAGGGGTATTTTGGGAAAAACCTGTAATTCAAGAGTTTGAGTCGCCGGATCTGTACTACCTAAGCGCCCGTCTGATAGAATGGGTTTTACTTCCAGCCAGAAAATCTTTCTGAATCCTATCCAAGGACGTTTCGTACTTGCCGTTAAGAGAACTTTAGTTGTCTCTCCTAAACCTGCGTCGGCATTTTCTGGAACAACTTTATAAGTAAATTTTCGTTGTTGCCTACCTTGAATTTGCACACTAACTTGCTGTCGCAGATTGCTTGTATTCTTGAATAACAGTTGAAATGACGCGCTCGTCGATTTCCAATCGGGCAACCATCCACCACTACTCGGAATCACCTGTTTTTGTGGCGCAACGCTAAATTCCATAAAGCCTATTGGCAAGACTTCTAGAATTCCTTCAGCTTGAGTAGGAAGACTATCAAGACTAGTAGCATTAACCACAAAAGGATAATCTTGGCTGGGCGCTTGAGTCGTCACTGGGGGTTGGCATTCAAACTTAGTTTCCACCTGACTGCTGGGATCTAACCTTAACCGTCGTTCTGCACCATTCAGCAGCCAAGAAGCAGCAATGCCTTCAAAACGAATCACTGCCTCCACAGATTGACGACTTAAATTACGCAGTCGGACTGGAATTTCAGTAGAATTACGAGGATAGACTTGGAAGCGCTTGATCGGCAACTCCACAATCAAAAGTCCGGGTGTTGCACCAGGCTCAACCATCAACCGTACCAACAGTTTACGTTCTTCGCGTAACTGTGGTGAAAAGATTCTCACCGTGAGGTTAATAGTACCGAAAAAAGCAGGTAGAGGTGTGTCAAAAATCTCTATCTGAAATTGCGTGACACCACCCGGAGGCTTAGCCGCTGCTACTTCTGGTGTAAGACGATACCATAAAGACCCTGAACTGCGACTAGCTCCAGCTGCTAAAACTTCCAGTTGAAAAGCAGCAAACTCGTCACTGCCATTCACCACAGTCACCTCAAAAGAGGCTGGTTGACCACCTGTCTTAAATGTAACATTTTGAGTGGAAAGACTAGCATTAATAATACGATTTTCCATCTTAGATCACTGGTAGACCGTTAGCGGTCACTACCCCTTCCATAGAAATTGATGGAGCTACCATGTTGAGTTCAGCTAACGCTTCAATAGTCATCACAGGTGCTGTCAAGTTGAGTTCAGCTAACGCTTCAACACTCACTACAGGTGCTATCAAGTTGATAATTTCAGGTGAGATAAAAACCCTAGTAGGAGGTGTACTAACGTTTACAGCCAACGCTGCTTGAATATTGATTGTACCCTCTGTTTGTAGAGTTACATTCAGTCCTTCGTCATTGAGAGTCAGGTGTTGACCTGCAGTCGTTTGTATTTGAATAGATTTTTCAGGAATATCATTCAAGTGAATCTTGTGTCCTTGAGAAGTTGTCACTCTGATTCCCTTTGAGGAATCTAAGTCATCCATGAGAACTTGATGACCCCCAAATGTTTTAATTTCCACAAACTGGCTTGGGCTAGTATCTCGATCATTCATACGTATATGATGTCCGCCCGCAGTATGTATGTAGATTCCATCTTCTTTAACGTCTTCCTTGGCACCCTGTTCATCCTCTTCTACAAACTCAATGGTATGACCTGTACGAGTTTTTATCGTCCGTACCCGTACTTTACCATTTTTATTAATTGTGTCATCTACAGTTTCTGGTGTATCATCTTGACCATTCCAAACGCCGCCAATAATGTAGGGTCGATGAATATCACCATGTTCAAAGCCAACGAGAACTTCATCATTTATCTCAGGCAAGCAATAAAACCCTCGGTTGATCCCAGCTCCTAAACCCACTACCCTAGCCCAATTACTTTCATCCTGCTCCGTGAGAGTCGGAAGTTTGACTTTGACTCGACCCCAACCTTTAGGGTCTTTATTATGAGTGACAATACCTACTAAAAGAGTCTGACCTGGCTGTAAGTGTACAGGTGAAGCAATTGTTGTGAGTAAACTGCCGCCACGTAGTCCACGGACGCTAAATTCAGTTTTATAAACCCGTTGTGTGTAGAAATGACGTGTTTCAGTAACGTAATATTTGCCACTGTAGCGATCGCCCATCCCATCTAATTGAATCACTTTACCTGGCCTAATTTCCGGATTGCCCTCTGCTTTTGCATCTGCATAAACAAATTCCCCTCCGAGTTCATCACACAAGGCTTGAGCCATAGTGTCTGCTTCTTTAGGTTTAAATACTGGTTGATCGACAACAATCATTGTCGGATTATCTATATTAAATTTACTACTGGTGCTACTTCCTTTTCCATTGCCAGTTTCGGTAACGAGTTTTTCCGATGTCCTTTTAGAAGTAATTAGCTTTTTCTGAGTGTAATCCCAACTGCGTACTTCTACGGCACTCACCTGTTCGGAACTTGTAATCCGAGTGCTAAAGCTACTAATATCAACCAGCCATTTTAGATTCAGAGAAGTTTTACTTTCTGGTTTACGAAAGTTTAGCTTATTATCTTGAATAAAAAGTTCAAAGCCAATGCGAGCTGCTCTTTCCCGCAAAAACTCCATATTTGTTTGATTTTCTTGAAAAACATAATCATGGGGTTCGCCACTATCATCAATCTGACCGAGTTTTATTCCCATCTCAGATACAACTTTACGGACAATATCACTATCAGTTTGGTTTAAAAACGAGCGATTGTAACGACCCCGATGCAGACGATGAGAAACATCGTATCCACGAACAACAATATGAGCTTCTGATGTGTGGGTAAAATGCACTTCAATTGCTGTGATTTCACCATCTATTAAGTATTGTTGCTCATCTTTATTGAATTCAATCGCCTTGGTTATACTGCTTTCAAAACCTATTTTTAAGCGATCGCCAATCTGAAAATACTTCTCATTCAGCCAAGGTTTATCCTCTTTACGTGCTGAATCATAAGTGTTATGTACCACCAAAGTAAACATTGCTGGTAAATGGAGACTTTCCTCCACAGAAATTTGTAGCACATCATTAATTAATTCCTGAGGAGCATTTCCACTCTGTAGTTGGAGCAGTGGACGAGACACGTAAAGAGTTGGTTTTTGTGCAGGCATAAAATTTAGTTGGTTAAAGCTTGATAGTTGATTGGAAATAGTTGTTGAGCGTTACTTTTTCTTTCCTATTTATCAACTGGTCCCAAACCTGATTCTGGTTCGCGATTTTCTGCTGAACCAGATTTTTTTCCACCCGGAACGTTTGGTTTATCAACTTCTTTGAGAGCAATATCAACAAAAGCACGTACAGGTGTACCATCGGTGAGAAACATAGTTAAGCTGTATGTTAAGCTAGTCATAACACAGTGAAAATACTCATCTCCCCAAGTGAAGAGGTAGACTGGTGGGCGCTTATTGACACCAGTGGGAGCATTGACACCTTTTTTAATATTATTAATATATTTCTTCATCACTGACTCTTTAGTCTCATAAGTGTCAAATATCAGTTTATTCAGTGATAAATTATAAGGTTCAAGCCCTCCAAAGTTAACTTTAGGTAATAGCTCTTCTCCTCTATTGCCTGGGTCATCATCCCAAATTGATCTTCGTGTAAAGCTAATTTCTTGAGGATTAAACATAACTTCAATGTTTTCTCCTTCTCCATCAACAATGATTAGTTTTGCTTTTTCAAGTACCATTTGAATATTCCTTCTATACTAACGGTTTATTAATCTAAATATCATGGATGAAGGTAGGAAGTAGAAAGTGGTAGTCTGACAGAAGAAGGTTATTCTCCCCCTACCTCTCCGGCTCCAAAGAATTGCTCTCCTTCTGTTCAACTTACCAGGGTAAACGCCCCGAATATCTACCGTGGCGCTCCCTTTCAAGTTCCAACCGCTGACGCAATCGGTGATAAATTTCCCGAGCTAACGTTTCAAGATCGCAAGAGTCTGTATCAGTCGGTTCATAAGAGGGACTTTCGATAGTTTCAGTAATCGGTTGTACCGGGGTAAAAGTATCTGGAGGATTACCTGATTTACGTAAAATCTGCGGCAAAGCTACAGCCCTTGGGGATACTCCCCCCGGCAGACTTTGGAGAGAGTACTCATGGACGCGAGTTTTACCGTTAGCAAAACTCTTTCGCTGAATTAAGTTTTGAGCAGAAGCTTTTGGCGATCGCAACTTTGTCGAAGTTGCTGAATTTTGATGATGAAATCCTGGGCTGACAAAATTGAGAGGAGTATACACTTGCGAACTTTCAGCACGATTGCTACCATTTGCTAACTCTTCAATGCTCGTCCATTGAGAAGGTGAATTAGAGGAGTAGGAAGATGAGTCAGGGGTAGAAATTCGCTTGCGAAAAATCAGGGGAGTTGAGGAATAATGAGTGGAGCTTTCATTCAATTTAGTCGTTTTGTTTTCAGAAGAATTTGACTGTAGAGGGCTGAGCGTCGTCAAACCTTGTTTTTCGGTTTTTAAGAAAGGAGAAGATGAAACCAAAGAACTCAATGTTCCTTCTCCCCTCTCGTCGGAGCTTTTTCTTTGTACTGGAGAGTCTTTTAAAGACTCGACTTTAGTAGAAGTTTTTACAGAAGCTGCATCTGCTTGCTCCTCAGATTTATTTATTGATGGTGGGGAGGTGAGGAGATCGTCTGGTACTATGCCGCTAGTATTAATGTGTTTCCGCAAATTCAGATTTTTTTCTGTATCTTTAGCATTCACCACAAACTCACCAGAAGTCGGCATGGCGGGTACAGTATCAGAGCGTGTAATTTTTGGAGTGCTGATGATGTTTGAGACTGTAACATGCCCTCCAACAGCATATCCTTGAGGTTGTGGTAAATCCTCCTTCATTTCAGTACTGTCATTAATGAATGCGTTGCTCGCATGTACGCCTTCTCTAGACTCGCTTACGGGGAAATGCGATCGCATTTCCCCATCTAGTGTATTCAAGCTATTTTTTTTCTTGACATTTGAATCAAAATGTTCCAGCGTATTAGGCAGAGCAGATAGAGATTCCGAAGCTGTTGGCTGTTGGGCAGATTCCACGACTGTTGGGTATTGTGGAACAATATTTTGTGGTGGTGTCGAAGTTGGCTCTTGTGGTGAAGCTTGTATTTGCGTGTTGTCGCTAGAGATGGTTTTTGACTCCACAATTTGGGGAGATTCCACGACTGTTGGATGTTGCTCCCGAATATTTTGTGGTGGTGTCGAAGTTGGTAATTGAGAAGACTGTGGCGAAGCTTGTATTTGTGTGGTGTCGCTAGAGGTGGTTTTTGACTCCACAATTTGGGGAGATTTCACGACTGTTGGATGTTGCTCCCGAATATTTTGTGGTGGTGTCGAAGTTGGTAAT
>JAQYWO010000126.1 GCA_029379215.1 Rhizonema sp. PD37 | reverse complement strand
GCTTTACGACTTTATCCTATTTCCATTATATGCAAACTAGGTGTGGAACAGCTTAACCAGTTATTGCCATCTAAGCCTCCTATATTAATGATGTTGTTGGCGAATTAATAGGGGGTCTAACCCCTCAGTCCCAATCTATCTTGATTTCCTTGATTTGGATACATTATTAATGGACTTAAGCTACTAACGCGAAATTTATTTCCGGGTGGGCTACCAACGCAAAATCAATGTTTTACAGATGAGGGGCTAAACCCCTCACGAATTGACCAACAACATCATTAATTTGGTGGATCGTTTTTAGACGAGATCATCGATCTGTTTCGCAGTAAAGTTACCGAGATTATCTCGCCAAATTTTCGATGACTTTTTCATGCCATAATATGATTATGAGATAGATGCAGTGCTACTGAGCCTTTATTGCCTTCACGCCCTGCTTTCTTAAGGGAGGAAAAATGGCTAACGTCTATGATGTGGCTGCTTACATATTGAAAAAGCTAGGCTCTATGACAGCCATGAAGCTGCAAAAGCTGGTCTATTATTCCCAGGCATGGTCTCTCGTATGGGATGATAAGGCGCTTTTTATTGAACAAATGGAAGCATGGGCAAATGGTCCAGTTGTACCAGCTTTGTACGAATATTATCAAGGAAAATTCCAAATTAATAGCTGCACGACTGGAAATCCTTCACTTCTCACGTCAACGGAGCGCGAAACCATTGATGAAGTGCTGAACTTCTACGGGGATAAATCGTCACAGTGGTTAAGTGACTTAACACATAAAGAAGACCCTTGGCTTTCTGCACGAAAAGGACTTGCACCGGGAGAGCGTGGAAATCAAGAAATTACCCATGCGGCAATGGCGGAATACTACGGCAGTTTATAACCAGTAGTATTTTATGGTAGCAACGATTAACGCAAAAGTTTTACACCATACTGTTCAATAGTTGGTTTGCTGACTGAAAATCCGCTGCTGCCACATGAGTAAAGATAAAAAGCCAAAAACAAAAATCAATCCTTCCACCAAAAAACAACCCAAATTAGCTTCTCCTCCCACAAGTTTTCATAACATGAAACCATCATGGCGAATCTCTGGAATAGAGATGGTAGAGCCTTATGGGTGGCAGGCTCTAGATGCTAATATGCTGTTATACATCAAGGACAAGCTCACTTCTTTTGAGAGCATGACGTGGGCAGAAATTCTTGTACAAGGCAAGAAGTTTCACCATACAGTCGCTGTTGTTTCTTTGTCACAAGAAGCACAATCTCATTTACGTGAAATTAATCTTGATGATGTAGACGAACTCGTTTCTCTTCGCCTTTCCGCTAAAGAAAGAGTATGGGGCATACTTGATCAAGGTGTTTTGAGTCTTTTATGGTGGGATCCAGAACACCAAGTTTGTCCATCCCTTTTAAGGCATACCTGATCTAATGTCAGTCAGCTAAAATTTTAGGTCGTATATATAGGATTGTTATGTGCACTGCACTATACGTTACTGAGTTTGGCGATCGCCATATGCAGCCGCGAAAGAAAACAAAAAATTAGCATAGGGCTTGCAGATGTTGTGACTGAAACTACTGCACTTTATCAATGTATGGATATGGACAAGCACTTTGGCTCTTAAAGCACTTTATAGTGCAGTCACTTACAGTTTCTAACCCAATGACGAAAAGCGCGAGTAGTCGCTATTTCCCCATCATTTCTAGTTTCTTGAATAAACCGAGGAATTTCTGTCACTGGCACAGGGAAAAAGGTAGGGCTGAGTTCAACTTCTGAATATTCTTTGTCATAGAGTCTATAAACTCGCAGCACACTACCGTTGTACCGCCAGAATTCAGGTACGCCTAATGAGGCATAGAGACGTAATTTGTCTATTTTTGGTCTATAATATTCTACTTCCGATACCAAATCGGGTGGTGGATCTTCGCTCAAGTCTATATTTTCTTTATTCCTCACCAGAAACTCATTTTGAATATAGTAACTGCTATCTGGCTCACTTCCCCTTTCTACTTCTTCCCTTGTTAAAGTAAGTGAACCTGCACGCTTAATTTCTAAGCCGGAGAAGCTGCGCGAAAAGATACGGGAGTATATCAACAACGGCGTTCGCTTGGGTTGGTTGATTGACCCGAAGACAAAAAGCGTGGAAATATATCGTTATGGACTTGAGGTAGAGGTTTTGTTATCTCCTACAACTTTATCTGGTGAAGAGGTGCTGCCAGAATTTGAATTGAATTTAAATAAAGTGTGGTAAACAAGTTTTTGATAAAAGTTGTTAGGCATAATTAAAAGTAGGCTCAATTCGTCCACTTGCTACTATGTTGCAGCGTCCCTCGATCCCGCAAACAAATCCACCCCTTCCTCCCAAGCTGACACTGCCGACGATGTACGATCTACCTAGTGAAGATCCGGAGGAACCTGGTTTGCCCGACGAATTCCATGATCTGCAACCGCAACTGCTCAGTCGCACGTTACGGTTAGTAAACTATGCAAGCAATCGCGTCTTTACAGGCACAGATATCAACCTGTACTATGATGTAAATCATCCATTGTGGTACAAGCGTCCAGATTGGTTCTTGGTGCTGAATGTGCCGCGTTTATATGAAGAAACTGAGCTACGTTCTAGTTACGTGGTGTGGCAAGAAGGAGTCAATCCCTTTGTAGTGATTGAACTACTCTCACCCGGAACTGAGAAAGAAGACTTGGATGAGTACGCCTTCTCAGACAGGGAAGTGGAAACAACTTCAGCACTAGAGAAAATAGCTAGTTATGAATTTGTAGAAAATAATCACCAAGGAGTAAAAGAAACTCCTCCTAAGAAGTGGGATGTTTATGAAAGCATTTTAAGAGTGCCCTATTATGCAGTTTATAGCCGCTACACTAATTGCCTGCGGATGTTCAAATTAGTTGGAGGACGCTACCAGGAGCAAACTATAAATCCTGATAACCCTCGCTATTGGATTGCAGAACTGAACTTGGGATTAGGCGTGTGGACTGGAGAGTTTGAAAATATTAATCGCCAATGGTTGCGCTGGTACGATGCCGAAGGCAATTGGCTGCTAACAGATACCGAACTGGCTATCAAAGAGCTAGAACTTGAACAGCAAAAGCGACTCAAGTTAACCGAAAAGTTGCGATCGCTCACGGACGAACAGTTAAAGACTTTAGGCATTGATCCTCAGGAGTTAGAATAATTTAAACTTAACGTTCCATAAGTCTCGAAGAACAAAATCTTAGTCAAGAATTAGAACTTTGATTAAGCCAAGGCTCTCCCTTCTTTATTTTCTAACATTAACTAAAATTCATTGCTTAAGTTCGTAAATCCGAGTGTCAAAAGCCTTTGAGCAATTGCTTTCTCCCTGCCTGCTCTCTTGTTCGGTCAATAGTTGATTGTAATTAACCATTAACGCTTTTAAATCTTTACCAAAGTTTTGGCAATTTTCTAGTCTTCCACCTTAGTTCACAAGCTACAGTTGCGAATTATAGTAACCGTTCACAGGATTTATCTTGCTACCAGGAAAAATAGGTACATGCAGATGGTAGATTAAGAGGCATGAAGGCATGGATAAAAACTGCCTCAGTTACGGGATTGAAATTTCCGACGTTTATTGGGAAGGAACAAAGCGCCAGTGTCAGACAATTGGTGGAATAGATGGGGCAGCATATAAAACAATCAGATCAAGAATTGGCTGAGTTAAAAGCCAAACAGCAAGAGCAGACGCGAAAAAATCAATCGCACATCTAGGAACTCGTCATCTCCCCCGTCCTCAGATCCACCCAGTGCTGAGAAACGCTTTGAAAAAAAGAAGACAGGTAAAAAACGAGGGGGACAAACAGGTCATCAGGGTCATACTAGATTTCTGTACGAGCCAACAGACTGTGAAGACGTTTTTAATCATCGTCCAGAAACTTGTAGCTGCTGCGGAGAGAAATTAAGTGGAGAAAATACCAATGCCTACTGCCATCAGATAGTAGAAATTCCGCCCATCAAGCCAATAATCGTAGAACATCGCCTACATCAACTCGACGGATACAATTTATATTCCCGTTCTTTGATCTTCTTGTACAATTTAGATGCTTCCGTACTTAAACCCAATTTTTTAAGTAAGAAATATTTATAAGTTTCCCAGCTAGACACACGAGATGTACTTTTGAATAACCATGTATCATTATCAACTATAAAGGGAGTTGCAACCTTAGCTACAAGAAATGAAGAAGTCTTATCTGTATTTGAGACTAACTCTTCCCAACCAGCTGGCTGTTTTTTGCCCCAATTAAAAATTTGATCTAAACTTATAACTTCTAAAAGTTCCCTTCTAATTAAACATGCTGAATTTCCAAAATATTGAGTGGGATGAGAAAAAACATCACTACCAAAATAATCTTTACCTGGGCCCCACTTTCCCCCAGCACTCATATCTATATGCATTAAATTTATTCCCATAATATTTTTATCTTCATGAAGAATAGTAAGACCATGTTCTAAGATATTAAGACAGTCTTGATGTGAGCCAACTATTTGAATATCGTCATCTAGATGAAAAATATAATCAGATTTACAAAGATTCAGACTAGTTACAGTTCCAAAATTAGTGTGAGGGGGATGGCTCCTAGTATTATAGCTTACACTATCAAAATGATTGATTTCATCTGATGATTGAAGTACTTTCAGCGCATTGAAATCAGGGCTACTATCATCTAAAAATATTTTTTCAGCAAAAGGAAGCTCTAGTAGTTTAGCCCAGCTTTGTATAGCACGACGAGCAATTGACGCGCGTTGATAGCGTAATGACTTAATATATGAGCATGTAGAAAATGATGTTTTTTGCCATAAATCATTGCTGAAATTTTGCATATTATATATTCGTTTCTACTTTCATACTGTATTCAGAGCAAAAGTTAGAGGAAGCGCCATCAACATAATCTTTTGCTAAATTCGATTGTACTACCAATCTGCAAAACAATTGTAACGCTTACCTTTTCGCTTGTTTTAAAGTATCACACTTCCTGCCACACTGTGCGCTATCAAAATTCAAACATTTTTGAATGAAGCGTGGAAGTTTTTTTTTAAAGTGAGACAGACTCTGTGGATGTTGTTTGGTACAACGAGTGCGAGGAACTTTAAGCTTGGCACCGATTCGATAGCGAACGAGTTCATAAACCGTTTTATAGGCGATGTTCAGTTTGAACTCGCCCACGAGCCATTGTTGAATTTGACCATAGCTGTGAAATCCTTGAGACTCCTGCAACCTCTGTTTCAGCCGTTCCAAGATTTCCCCACTGACAATAGAAACTTTACAGGCGTGCATGTTTGACTTCGAGCAAGCGATCGCATCTTCACACAGAATTGGTATTAATAATTTCTAACATATCTGGGTTTAAGAATATTTCTCCCCAATTTGATAATTCTATACGTGAGAGCCAAGGATTCTCATCCACCAATTTTTGAAAATCTTTAAACTTTAGGAAACCCCCTCCTATTTTTTCATTGGTTATTCCTTGAGCGGTTTCACAAGAGGCACACTTTAACTGGCAAAATGTTTAAGCTCCTAGACGAATAGTTCTTCTTATTTGTTCAGTCATATCTTTCATGTCTTTCTGTTTTGGTCAGGATTATGGGTCTAAAGCGAGAACCTTATATGAATATTTTTTTATTGGAAACCCTTCATTTCAGCGCAGCTATACAAGTTGACACTGGGTAATCTGGATGAAAATCATCTAAATCTTCAGTCGATAACTCTTCCGCTGCAATTCCCATAAAACTTGCTAAAACTGTTAAGGGATTCCCGTAAATATGAAAATTGTACTCAGAAAAATCTTGAAATAACTGTTTCATTCCATCTGGCAGTGGTCGCCAATAATCTTTAGGGCCACTATGTAATTTTTGAGCACTAGGAACCACACAAAAGCACTTACCACCAACTCGCAGCCAACTATGAATATTCTGAACAACCACCCAAGGATTATGACAATGTTCTAACACGTTAAAGAGCAATATTGTATCCACAGATTCTGGCATGATTACTGTTGAATCATGAGCATCCCCAACTACAGTAACACCTGGTTCAAATACTAGCTCAAGAGTCTGATATTCAGTTGCAAGAGAAAGCTGATAAAATTCTTTATTTCGTAGCACACCACCTATTTCTAATACAGAACCGACAACTTGATGTCGAATTTCGCTAATAAATTTATCTAGGTAATATCTATCAACAGGAGTTCCTCTGGTAAAACCGAAATGATGACATATAGGAAACCGCCGTTTTAAATCACCCCAATCTAAAGTATTTACTGCTGGAGAGAGCAGACCCAGTGTTTCCAAATATTCTACCGTTTGGCTAAAATCCTCAAAACTATGAATTTTTGGTTCGTCTGCTATCAAAATTTCTTGGTTAAATAAGCACAGAAGTACGTAAGGATTTTCTTGACTAATAGCACTAAAATTACTCTGCGGATCTGCACTCCTCAGACCAAACAATCCTTGTTTGGAAATCTTTAATACCTTATGAGTTAACCAAATCAGCAAATCATCCGAGTCATAACGTACTTGTTTACATTGGTTTAATAGGTGTTCTGGAACTAGTGAAGAATTAATCTGCTGGAAGCGCTGATACGCAGCTTCTAAAGATTGCTCATGGATAAAAACTTCTAGGATAACCAGCCAAGATTTGTTGGCAACAATCTGGGTCTTGTTCCGATTAGAATCAAATATTGCTACGACTTGAAAATTTTTTACAGTTAATAACGCGCTTGATACATAAAACTTTTTCATGATAATTTTCCTTAGAGTTGATTTATAAAGTAAATCTTAAGTAGGGGAGGCACAAAGCACTGTGGATATTCCTCCCACTTATTGTCAACAACTTAGATAACCTGAGTTCGACGTAAGAAAATGACCTCAAATGCATATCCTGCAAAAGTGTGGGCGAAAACAACCCTAAGGCTTTTATTATCAACAAGCAAAAGATATTGAGAATTGAATAATATTTTTCAATAAAATCGATACATTATCAATAAGCCGGAGATTTGTCAAGGGAGCAAATGACCTTTAACCTTTATCCTGTAAATATTACAATCATTTTTTTATATCGAACTCAGGTTGAGATAAGCTTTCAACTCCTTAGCTAATACCTGACTCCGGACAATGTTTATATAATGGTTCTCGCTTGAGTAAGATACAGAATGTGGGAAGTCGAACAAAGTTAACAGCAAAGTGCATTTGAAATGAAACCATACTCCTTTGACGACTTTTGTTTTAGTACAAAATCTGAAGTTTGGAGGAACCAGGACGTGAAATGATGCTAGTTCTCACTTGGTTATCACCTTTACCATCTATTGCTATTCCTGCTGTTACACATACAAGAGAACATAGTACACCGTTTCCATCTAATTTTTTCCTTTAAGTCACATTGGTTCGGTGGAAACATCTTAAATCCGTATCCCTCTTTTTTGACAATTTAGTTTCGCACTCCTGATTAGTCTAAACTCCAAGCACTTACGCATGACAGTAAACCTTTTCTATTCTTCGTAATAGGGGTAAATATAGCATGGCTGATATCAGGGGCAAGACAGGGTGAAAGTATAAGAGTATAAGCGTTTTAGCTATCACTTTGTTATGAATCATCCAAGTCTTATTTGCTTCTCGTTAGGGAAAGCTGGCACAAAGTGGCACGAAAGAAGAAGATTTTTTGTACTACTACTGTGCTATAAAGTCTAGTTTTAGATAAATTTGTACTACTTTGCCTCTGGTGTCAGCTATGCTATATCTACGCCAAAAAGCAGCTGAGGCAATTATTCAAATTGTTGAGAATGACAATCCACCCTTGAGATTGGTTTTAAGATCTGATGCAGTTCACGCGATCGCTCAAAAACCAGAATCTGTCAAAGCGCAACTGGATGCTTGGAAGCAGGTTTCTCCGAACATTGCGTTAGAGTAAGTGATTGGGAAACTAACTTAAACCAGTGGCGTGACCCAAAGCAGTGCTAGGATATCAAGAAATCGGAAGTAGCTTGTCATCAGACATCGCTTCAATAAAAGTCGTGCTGTCATTGTTAGCCAACTAAGCATCATATCTTAAGAAGGCAATTTAGTTCAAAAAAATCTTCCACAAGGAGGATTGCTTGCTAATAAAATTATAGTACTGTGCCATTTCTAAATTGATTAACTACCAGAGGCAATTTTTAAATTAACTACCAAAAGAAAGATTTAAATCTTAAATCAGTCTGCCAATATTAGAGACAAGATTAAAATTGTATCAGGTGAGCTACTTAACTTGCAATTTGGAAATACAGCTAAGGAAAGATTTGTAAAAAGATATACATAATTTAATTGAGAAAACTCAGTATTGCTAAGTTGGTCAGTAAAGAGAGTATATTTACTTCGTCAAAACTTTAGTTAAAGGAGAATTTTTATCAGCAAATGAGTTAACTTCTACATTAGATAGTGACTCCGATGACTAAATTGAGACGTGAGAGATGTGATGGAATGAACCGCGCTGATCCACGCCATGTTGCTATCTTGTCTAAAGCTTATTGACATATGAGACGATAGCTGTTTAAAGACATAAATCAACGCTCTTCTGAATACTCTAACGTCGCTGTATAACAGCGTTGGTCAAGAAATGCCAAAATAAAAGTTAGCACCCTAAAATTTAGCTTTACGAATTGTAGATTATTTGCCAATAAACGCATTTCATAGGTAATTTCATGTGGATAGTCAGACTCGCTTTACGTCTCCCATACACATTTGTCATCTTGGCATTAATGATTGTGCTTTTAGGTGTCGTGACGATACTGAGTACGCCAGTTGACATTTTTCCAGCAATCAATATACCAGTCGTTAGTGTAGTTTGGACATATACTGGGACTACGCCGGAGGAAATGGCGGAGCGAATCGTCACAATTAGCGAACGTTCGATCACGACAACAGTTGGTGACATTGAACACATTGAATCTCAGTCGCTAAATGGTGTCAGCGTCGTCAAAGTTTTCTTCCAACCAAACGCCAACATTGCCTCAGCAGTCGCCCAAGTCACCTCTGTCAGCCAAACAATTTTACGACCTCTACCACCGGGCATTACACCACCATTCATCGTTCAATACAACGCTTCAAGTGTACCGATTATCCAGATGAGTGTGAGCAGTGACACCTTGCCAGAACAAGCACTTGGCGACTTGGCGACCAACTTCGTCCGCACTCGGTTAGCAACGGTGCAAGGAGCAAGTATACCGTTGCCCTTCGGTGGCAAATCCCGACAGATCATGGTTGATATCGACCCACAGGCAATGTTGGCTAAGGGTGTTTCTGCCCAAGATGTCACTAATGCTGTGAGCGCTCAAAACCTGATTCTACCTGCGGGTGATGCGAAGATCGGCTCTCGCGACTATGGAGTCCGGATTAACAACAGTCCAGATATAGTGGCGGCTCTTAACGATTTGCCAGTCAAGCAAATCAACGGTACAGTGATTAAAATCCACGATGTGGCGCAGGTTCGAGACGGATATGCTGTGCAAACGAACATGGTGCGCCAGAACGGACATCGGTCTAGCTTGCTAACTATTCTCAAAAGTGGTAGTGCTTCCACTCTGGATGTGATCAAACGCATCAAACAAGCAATGCCGCAGGTAGAAGCGATCGTCCCGAAGGAACTGAAGTTGGCACTGTTATTCGACCAATCAGTGTTTGTTAATGCTTCTATCCAAGGCGTCATCAGAGAAGGTCTAATTGCAGCAGCTCTTACTGCTATGATGATTCTGGTTTTCCTGGGCAGTTGGCGTAGCACTGTGATCGTCGCCGTCTCAATTCCCCTTTCTATCTTGGTTTCAATCATTGTATCGACCAAGTTGGGGCAAACGTTCAATATCATGACCTTAGGTGGTCTGTCTCTAGCTGTCGGTATTCTCGTAGATGACGCTACGGTAGAAATCGAAAACATCCACCGCAATTTGGCACAAGGCAAACCAATTAAGCGAGCAATATTAGATGGTGCGGAACAAATTGCGACTCCCGCATTGGTAGCGACACTATGTATTTGTATTGTGTTTGTGCCAGTTGTGTTTTTAAACGGGGTGGCAAAATACCTGTTTGTACCCCTCGCAATGTCGGTAGTTTTTGCTATGTTAGCCTCCTACCTACTGTCGCGGACTGTGGTACCGACAATGTCCCACTATTTACTAAAGCATGAAGTGGAGTTGTATGCGGAAGAGGAGGGGCATAATGGTCACGGGAACGGCAACCATCCGCCTTCGCACACATCAGCAGAAAATGGCAATGGTCATGCGAACGGTAACCATTCACATACGCAGACACTAGCAGAAAATGGTAATGGTCATGCGAACGGTAACCATCCGCCTTCGTATACACCAGTAGAAAATGGTCATGGTCATGGGAACGGCAACCATCCGCTTTCGTACACATCAGTAGAAAATGGTCATGGTCATGGCAGCGATCGCCATTCACATACGCATAAAGGTGAGTCATCTGACTCCACACAGAATAAGGAACCTGTTAAGAAAGATATCTTCTGGCGGGTGCACGAAAAATTTAATCATCAATTTGAAAAGTTTCGCAATTGGTACTACGGTATTCTCACCGCAGCCTTGAACCGCCGTCGGATAGTCTTTGTGCTGTTTGGCGCTTTTTGGGTAAGTGCCATAGTACTCCTACCTTTTGTAGGTCAAGACTTTTTCCCATCTGTCGATGGCGGTCAGTTTTCCTTACACGTTCGTGCCTTACCGGGAACGCGCTTGGAAGAGACAGAAATCATCGTCAGCCAAGTTGAAGATGTGATTCGTAAAACGGTGCCAAAAGAGAACCTAAACACCATTATAGATAACATAGGCTTACCTAACAGCGGGATCAATCTTACCTATGGTTATAATGGAGCCACAATTAGTCCAGCTGATGCTGATATTCTTGTCTCTTTAAAAGAATCTGGCTCGACTTATTCTTATATCAAGGATCTACGCCAGAAATTTCGAGTACAATTTCCTGATTTGACTTACTTCTTTGAGCCGGCTGACATCGTTACCCAAATTCTCAATTTCGGTTTACCTGCTGCTGTTGACGTTCAAATATCTGGTCCGATCCCCAACGCACAGAAAAACTTTGAAATTGCCAAAAAAATCGAAGCGCGAATGTTGCGCGTTCCGGGTACTGTAGATGTCCACGTGCAACAAGTTATGGATGCTCCCTCATTGCGCGTAGATGTAGATCGTACAGAAGCTCAACAATTGGGGATGACTCAGCGCGATATCGCCAATAGCGTCCTGACTTCCTTAAGTTCCAGTGGTCAGGCAGCAATTAACCAATGGCTTGATCCTAAAAAAGGAGTCAGTTACACTCTTGCAGTCCAAGTTCCCCAGTACAAACTTGATTCCATTGATAGCCTGAAGAATCTACCTGTTAACAGTAGTCAAAACACATCACCCCAACTTTTAGGCAATGTGGCTACGGTGAAACGGGATACGATAATGCAAGTCGTCAATCACTATAACGTTCAACCTGTCTTTGATATCTTTGCCAACTCCGAAGGTCGCGATCTTGGCGGAGTTGCCAGTGATGTGAATAAGATCGTGGATGAATTTAAGCACCAGTTGCCGCGAGGCAGTCAAATCGTTGTGCGCGGTCAAGTGCAAACGATGAATTCTTCGTTCCTTGGTCTGGGATTGGGACTCATATTCGCGATCATGTTGGTTTATTGCTTGATGGTCGTGAACTTCCAGTCGTGGCTAGACCCTTTGATTATTATGATGGCGCTGCCAAGTGCCTTGGCTGGTATCGTGTGGATGCTGTTTGTTACCGGCACAACCTTCAGTGTCCCCTCGTTGATGGGGTCAATTATGAGTATCGGTGTGGCGACATCGAACAGTATTTTGATGATTACGTTTGCTAACGAACAGCGTCAAGAAGGTCAAAATGCTTACCGTGCAGCGCAGGCGGCAGGTTATACCCGATTGCGTCCTGTATTGATGACAGCTTTTGCTATGCTGATCGGTATGATTCCCATGTCCTTAGCTTTTGGGGAAGGCGGTGAGCAAAATGCTCCCTTAGGTCGTGCCGTTATTGGCGGTTTATCAGCAGCAACGTTCGCCACTCTCATTTTCGTACCTGTCGTTTATAGTATGCTGCGGCGTCAACAACCTCGTCCCATAGAAGACGACGAAGATCTCGCTCCCTCCGAGCCACAAACTGCATTCTCCTTGTCATCATCACAGCAGAAGTAAGACCTATGGATTCTCAGCAACGCCCAACTCCTAATTCTCCAATGGATTCTCACCACCATCCAAATCCCGATTCTCCTGTGGATTCCCAACATCATTCAACTTCTGATTTTCCACAAGCAAAAAAAGCTTCTAAAAACCAAAAGCGCGGCATCGGTGGGATTGGTTGGGCTGTGTTGGGTGTTGTTGTTTTTGGCAGCTTGCTAGCTATAGGCATTTTGCCCAGAATAAGCCAACAGTCAGAATTAAAAAAAGAAGTCAAAGCAGAAAATGCTGTTCCCTCAGTAGAGGTTATAACTCCTAAACGCGGGGACGCTGCAACTAATTTAGAGCTACCTGGCAGTGTTGTCTCTCTTAACCAAACAACCATTTACGCCAGAACTAGTGGGTATTTACGACGGTGGCTCGCAAATATTGGCGATCGCGTGCAAAAAGGTCAGTTGTTAGCCGAGATTGACTCACCCGATGTCGATCAGCAAGTCGCCCAAGCCCGTGCCGATTTAGCACAAGCTGAAGCCAATCTGGTTCAAAGTCGTGCTAACCTATCCAAAGGTTTTTCGGACTTAAAGCAAGCCCGTGCTAACCTCCTAATAGCACTTCAAACCTGGCAGCGATGGAAAGTCCTTTCACAAGAGGGCGTTGTGTCTAAGCAAGATGCAGACACAAGATATGCCACGTACAAAGCCAACCTCGCCAGCGTTGAGTCGGCTGAAAACACTGTTAATTCGGACAAAGCCAACGTCAACGCCGTCCAAGCTGCCCTAAACTCCAGTAGAGCAAATTTCCACCGTAATGCCGTGTTGCAGTCATTTGAGAAAGTGACTGCTCCCTTTACAGGAGTGATTACGACACGTAATGTAGATGCAGGCGTTTTGATTACAGCAGGTAGTGGTACTAGCACTAATAATACCAGCCTCTATACCATCGCTGCCTACGATACTTTAGATGTCAACGTGAGTGTACCGCAGACTTTAGCAGCGTCACTACAAGTTGGTCAAACGGCAAAGATTTTAGTCCGAGAGTTACCACAACAAGTGTTTATCGGGAAGGTCATACGTACTAGCAACGCCATTGACCCAACGACTCGCACTTTATTAACTCAGTTAGAAGTGCCGAATACGGACAACATATTGCGACCAGGGATGTATGCCACTGCCATCTTTTCCATAGACCGTGCTGAACGTCCTTTAACTATACCTGCCAGTGCTTTGGTCATTAATGCTCAAGGCACTCAAGTAGCAACTGTTACCAACAACCAAACAATCCACTTTCAAAAAGTTGTTCTTGGACGAGATTATGGAACTGAAGTAGATATTAACTCTGGACTCACAGGAAACGAACAGATCCTGATCAATCCTACAGTAGATCAAACAGAAGGTTTGCGCGTGCGTCCAGTTGTGCATAAGGAGAAACCTCCAACGCAAGGGAAGTAAATTGGTATCGCAGTCCTATTTGTTGACTGTTAACAGTTAACGTTAACATGTATGAAATTTTGGCTCTGTCTATTCGACTTTTTGCATAAACCTGAGTTCAATACAAAAAAAAGACTGAAAATTAGACAGAGTAAACTTCATAGCAATACAGAGCTTTCTCGTTTTATGTCAATAAGATTATATGAATGAGAATATGCTTAAGAAAGCAGCTATGCAAAAGGTAGAGGGCAGCTATATATCCCCATAAATAAATGCGGGGGGATAAGCACAAGGATATAATATTCCGAAGCGTTATGCGTCTTGAAATATATATTTTGGCATTGCATAAAACAGGGATGAAAATTGAACCGCCAAGACGCCAAGAACGCCAAGAATTAACTTTTTCGACTCTAATACCAGTTATCAGCCAGGATGAGGGTTTAATTACGATGGTTGTCATAGGAGTATTTTTAGGTGGGAACTGCGCTCAACATTTTTGTTCAAATCTCCACTGTCCTCAAGACGAAAGCCAAAAACCCACAAATCAGCACGCCAGCGAATACATAAAAGATCTGAGTAGTACGTTGAACCATAACCAAAATTTCCTGGTAGGAAAGTTGATGATTCTGGATGAGAAAAAAGGCTGGAGGACTAAATATGAAGGGTAGGAGCCGACTGAGTAGAAGTCGGAGAAAAAAGTTGATACTCCAGAGTTTAGTGCGAAGAGGAGCTTGGTTATACTGCCAAGGATAAGCAGTTTCAGCAAGGCGGATCAAGGCTTTGACATCAGGAAACCGCAATGATTCGTATAGAGGTAGGGCAAGTGAGAGGTCGTCATTAGTCTCAGAGAGTGCCTCATTCAGGACAAACACATCCTCCAATGCAGAATTTACCCCTTGTCCGATATCTGGAGGAAAGCAATGGATGGCATCTCCTAAAAGCACTACCCCATTAGTAGACTGATCGGTTTCACCGACTTGCTTCCGTTTTAACAAGAAATGGAATTTAGAACTGTATTGGGGAATGGGGAAGTAACCGCCTTCACTTTCCGCAAATCGTTCGGCTTCTTCAGACGACACTATTTGAGAGATAGGCAATTGTGGGAAGGCTTGCTCAAAAAATTTGTAAACCTCCTCACTATTTTTCAATTCCCATATCTTATGATCTGGGTGTCTAATGATATTTGCTCTGCGGGGTTCATTTGGATTTTTCTGCGGCAATAGACCGAGAGATACAGATCGCAAGCGTTCTGTGAATGTCCCACGAATTGCGTATGCCGTATCACACACCGAGTGTTCCTTTCCAGTACTATCAAGAGGAAAATTTGGCGGCAGGCTTAACACTTTATACTTCAAGTTAGAACTAGGCGAGGGAAAATACTTCATCTCAAATCCGTTCGATGTCGATTTATCCCACTCTTTGATAGTGTTTCGGACAATTGAGTTGATCCCATCACAACCAACCAAAAGACTTGGCTCAAATTTCATAATATTGCCGTTCTCTTCATAAGCAATAATTTCTAACTTTTCCTCTCCGTCATTTATAGCTGTCTTATTTATTTGGAAGCAGCTCGTATTAAATAATACATTTATCTGTTCTTGCCAATTCCGTTCGATTTCCTGGTATAGCAAAAGGACAAATGCTCTTCTCGGAAGCCAGTAAGCTGTTTTCCGGTTTCGATCTACAACAGGCGATTTTGATGTTTTTCGGCTGCCATTTGGTTTGATCCGTGTCAGTATAAATTGCGTACTTGGAACGCTGATTTCTGAGAGCTTATGGGTAAGCCCGAGAAAGTCGGTCAATTTTTGACCCCTGCCATCAATAAGATAATTGTATGATTTGTCAGGTTCATAATAATCAGCTGCAGCCCGTTTTTCCAGAAGTGTAATATTTGTCCAACCACGTTTTGCTAACATTAATGCAGTAGCAAGCCCTGCTGGACCTCCCCCAACAATTAATACGTTTTGATAAGAATGCTTGGTTTCCTTTGCGGTACTGGATTCTTTTGTAAGCATATTGTCGTTGGTTTTGGCGTTAACTATCACTTCTAATATATCAATCCTAAATTATTCTTAAGTCTTACCTGTTGACCGTTGAGTGTTAACTATTAGATCACAGAACAAATAACTTATCTACAAACTGAACAACACCCCACTGTCCATTTGTTAACCAAGAAGAATCAGATTTAGCCAATTTCTCAACAACGTTAGGTTTTATACCTACTACGACTTCCGATTTTAGGGTGCGTAAAGCTAGCATTGAAGTGGGAAGATAGCATACGATGTCTGCAATATTAGTCGTGAAATTCCAGTGGCGATCGCCTAACAATCTACGATAATTCGCATCTCCTTTCACGATCAACAAACTAGCAGCAGATAACTCGCTTTTAAGAACGTCGGGAATTTCCCAAAAGGCTAAAGGCGATGTCCAGAAGAAATCCTCACATAAAACTAACTGCCCTGATGCAATATATTCTTGCAACCGTCGGGCAACAACTATCGCTTCCTGGTTTTGAGAAGCAACTAAAAATTCTGTTGTTTCATGTACATCTTTAATCATGGCATCAGAGACGAAAGTTGGGTGCGGCTTAAGGTGGAGTTTAATTTGATTGGCAACACCACTACTTAAAAGAAAATCGACCAAACATAAGTCACAGATCAATTCAAAACCAGCATTGTCTACAACAAAGTCAATACGTTTATTACCACGGCTTAACAACTCGATGACAATGGAAGCATCATCAACTAAAATATGAGCTTGTTGACTTTGAATATCAAAACGACTGCGGTCAGTTTCCAGTGCTGACCAAAGACTTAAATCAACTCGATTTCCCCATAAAGCGAAATACAGTAGTGCAATCAAAGCTGTTTGATGGGAATCATCTTGATATGTATCTAAGGATTTATTGACTTGACTACATAAGGCAATTATTGATTCTATTGATGTTTCTAAACCCTGACGTTTTTGTAATGCAAATGGATCGACTCCTTGCCATTCTCCAGGACGAAAATAATGAGTAATGTTTAAAATAAGTCGGTAAAAATAAGTCTCAGCAAAAAACCAGGGAACATCTACCCAACGCTGTTGCTCGTATTGTTCTAAATATCTATCCCATGTTGGAAAATCTGCACCAGTGTCATTTAAAAGAGGTGGTACAGTTCCTGATGGCAGAATGCTTGCTAGTCTCTCTAAATTTGTATTCACACCAGATGGAAAATAATTTTCCACAGTGACTTGACGGGCAATCTTAGGCATCCGTTGAGTTACTGTAAACTCAGTAAAAGAACCAACTTCTGACCCCACAAGTGGTGGTGGCAGAGGTATTTTAGGGGTGTGGGATGTTGTCACCACAAATTTCCTTCTTCATGCGATTTTCCGCTTATATTTTATCAGAGTTGAGCCGAATGACTGTAAATTAAGATCTACATAGTTATTCGACGAATGCATATAAGGTGGTAAACCCCGTTTAATAGTGCTGAGCGCAAGTTTTTATCCTATTCAAATGGAGCAAATGACAATTTCAAAGGAGTTGCGACTTTATTTGGTAGTCAAACTACCAGCCACAAAACGGCAATTTCCTGGGTAACTGCCACAACCTTCGCTCTTGTCTATATTTTCTATTTTTGTAGCTACAACTTTAGTCAAAAGCTTTTCTGGTAAGGGTTTGGTGCCGGATGCGATCGCCAATGCCCCAGACTTTCCTCCACGCTGTAGCACTTGCTACAAGAATAACAGTGATTCTCGCTACCCTAACTGGGTTTCCTATTTCCACAACGCATGGACTGACAGGAGCGCTAGGTTGCATAAGATACCTATGGTCTAACGCAGCGTGCAATAACTGAAAGCAAAAAAGACACCGCTTGCACAGTGGTGTAGTCTATTGAAATGAAAACTGCTGTAGGATTGCTAGAGACTCTATTTAAACAAAACATAATATGAAATTAACTTTATCTTAACTTAAACTGGAATCAAGAAAGTTCCAGCGATACAAGCTATTGATCTATGTCTCGGAAAAACGAAACTACTGTTCTTGTTTTGGCTCTGCTAATTACAGTGGGATTAGTAGGAAGTGGTGTTTGGTTATTAATTAAACGCTTTGGCATTGACTTGGGTGGTTTGATTAACAATCAATCGCAGTCAGTAGAGCAATCTAATGTCAAAAGTTTTTCCTCCGTGCAGAACGTTCCTTCTGGAGTATTTAACTATGGTGGTAGCACGACTTGGGTATCTATCCGCACAACAGTAGATCCAGTTATTCAATCCGTCTGGCCTCAATTTCGCTTACGCTACACCGATCCTGATCGCAGCGCTCCTAGTTCTGAGACAGGTATTAGTATGTTGTTAGACAATCAACTGTCGTTTTCTCAGTCCTCTGTGCCAATTGCTTCGGAAGCATATCAGCAGGCACGACAACGGGGTTTTACCCTAAAAGAAATACCCGTGGCAATTGATGGAATTGCGATCGCTGTCAACCCCAACTTAAACATCAAAGGTTTGACAGTAGCTCAATTCAATGACATTTACACAGGCAAAATTACCAACTGGAGTCAAGTTGGTGGTCCCGACCTAAAAATTATCGCCTACGGTAAGAAAGATCGGGACAAGAGTGCTACTGTTGTCCTGATGCCGACAACAACTGAAGCTTTGCGCCAAGTCGCGATTAATCTAGGAGCTATTTACTACACTTCAGCACCATTAATAGTATCGCAGTGTCACGTTAAGCCTTTGCCAGTAGGTCGTAACATCAATGAACTTGTTCCCCCTTACAAACCGCCTTTTGTCCCCCTGAGACAGTGTTCGCAACAGCGCAACCAAGTGAATACGGAAGCCTTTCTCAGTGGTCAATATCCCCTGAGTCGGCGATTACTGGTAGTTGTGAAACAAAATGGTCAAATTGACCAACAAGCAGGTATTGCCTATGCTCAATTACTGCTAAGCGCTCAAGGTCAAGAATTAATCACAAAGGCTGGATTTGTTGGCATCCGCTAATTCCAGATATTATCGCGATGTACAAAGCCAAGCCTGACTTATATATTGCTAACTGAGCAAGAAATAAAAGTGTCAGGTTTTGCTCTTTAGTTTCTAGAAGTCTGTTCGATGCTGTCAAACAAATCTTTATTTAGCCTATAAATAGCCCTATAGTGAGATTTAATTCTCATAATAGAAAAAATAATATTTATGGCGGGAACATTGAAAAATTCAGCCATTATATCATCAAGTAGCGTTTTCCTGTCTTCTTCAGAATCGTGAAGACTAAAATAATCAGCTAAACAAAATTCAGCTAATCTCTGGCAACTATAAAGTATCAGTGAATCCTGTTTGAGGAGTTCGTACTGATCGAGGGCAGCAATCATTTCCTCTACTCGTTCATACAGTTCTTTAATATCTAAATCTCTCTTGTCGAAATCCCTAGCAACATTTAAGAAGAGAAGTGCTGCTCTCAGTATATAAGTATCACTCAGTTTGGCACCCACCCTTGCCACTTCCAACCCCAAATTCGCGAATCGACTTGCTGCGTATTGTCTGGCTTCATTGTCAGGTAATAAGGATGCAATGATCTGTGCTGTTTCTTCTATTTTGTGTAATTGACCATCAAAAAGATGAACGCGGCAGATAAAGAGCATAGCATCAAAATCATGAGCATTGATTTTTCCATCAGCACCAATAGCAAGTTCCGCCCAAGCCAAAGCCTCTGGGTACCGCTTTTCATCAAGGTAAGTTCGAGCTATCTCTAGATAAGGCTCAGAATTAAATGATTCTAGTTTTATAGCTCGCTGAAAGCATTCACGAGCGTTCTGATAGAGTTTAGTGTCAACATCATTATCTTCCAAAAACTCAGCTTGCTGTTTGTAAACGTGACCAAAGTTACTCCAATAAACTGCCACATCAGGGTTATTTTTTGTTAATGAGCGGTAGACTTTAATTGCAAAATCCCAATTTTGAGTATGAATGTAACAAAGACCTAATAGATTGCGAGCATCATCAGCAGTAGGTGCTAATACTAGTACCTGCTTTAATAGGGAAATAGCACTATGACATTCTTCTACATTCATTTTCTCTTCAGCTTGGGAAATCAAGTTGTTAATTTGACTTCCATACTGCTGAAGAGAATCATAATTATCTCTGGCTTTTGAATCGTAAAGCGTGTTGTAAGCGGTCCGAATCTGTTTAAATTCTTCTGGATATTTTTCAGGACAATACTGGCGAACTAGCCGGAAGTAAGCTCGTTTAATTTCATCCGATGAGGCTTTGGGTGATACTTCTAGTAACTGATAAAGTTCATATGTCACATTACTTGACTCCAATTCGCGCACTGAGAATATCCTCTGCGTAATTATTACCTTATGCTCTAGATGCTTAAATAAATATGCTGAGCATTTTATTCCTAATGGATATTATTCGCTTTATCTTTGAATTAAATATGACTTCATCATTCAGAAGAATTTTGTCATGCAGAGTAATCTTCCAGATTACTTTCTAAATCAAATAAACAGTCCACTAAGCGATCGCCTGTCTTTTTAATTTCTAAAGTATGATCGTTGACTAAGTATTTTTTAAGATCCATGACAATATCAGATAATGGTGACCTTTCTTGAGGAGGAATTTCTGCCATAAACCGCTCTGCTTTACAAATCAACCATTCATATTCTTTTGCGAGTGCATTTTGCCTCCACAGTTCTTTGAGGCGAAAAGCTGCATCAGCTATATCTTGGTTATCCATACGGATGGTTGATTGAGCATACTCTAACTCAATACTTTTGTTAATGTTAGGAATGGTCGCTCTTAGCTTTGCAATACCATTAATATCATAAGAAAACTCCATTTGAACCGGATAAGGATTACCGTCAACAGATGGAGGAATATCAATAATTTCTGCAACAATACCTGTATCAATAGCATGTACAGGGAGCTTTGCCTTACCTGTATTATCTTGATATAAACGAACTTCAACTCGTTTTTGATCTGCTCTTAAAAGAGTATAAGTTTTATGAGTAGAGTAAGGAATCGTTGTATTTGGCTGAATGAGAGGTTCATAGGTTAACATATATTGTCTACCCACTTCACTAACAACCTCAATTCCCAAACCAAAGGGAGCAACATCAGTAAGAATAATGCCTGAGTCGGTAAGAATTGAACCTTGGATTATAGCAGCTTGAATAGATGCACCAATGCCAACAGCCAAGTCAGAACCAACATCTGGTGGTTGCCCTTCTTTGCCAAACATCTCAGCAACAAGTTGGCGTACAGCAGGGATGTTTGTCGTACCTCCTACTAGCAATACCCGATTAATCGTGCTAGGACGCAGTTTCTTGACATTCAGTGCTTGCTTAATACACTGTCGTGCTTCGTCTAATAAAGGCGCGATCGCCACTTCAAACTCCAGGCGTGTGACTTCCACCTCTAAGTCAACAGATTTACGATTCTGAGTGGCAAAATACGGAATTCTGACTTCATGCGAAAGCGACGTGGAAAGAACTTTTTTGGCTTTTTCTGCTGCTTCTTTGAGTGCGCCATAAGCTTTATCAGAAATTTCTGCTTCTGGATTCTCGGCTTGAAATTTTGCCTTGAGCACACTTATGATCGCTTCATCGAAATCTTTCCCACCCAATTGTGGATTACCAAAACTACACTTGACATCAAGGACTCCTGCAACCATTTCCAACACAGTAATATCTAATGTACCGCCACCAAAGTCAAAGACGACAAGCTGTTCTTCAAGCTGAATATTTTTAATGCCAAAGGCTAAAGCTGCTGCTGTCGGTTCATTAATGAGGCGAGTAATTTTTAGTCCAGCCAATTCACCGGCATTCAGAGTGGCGAGTCTTGCAGCATCTGGAAAGTTAGCAGGAACTGAGAGTACAACTTCTCGAATAGTCGTTCCTAATGCTTCTTCTGCATTTTCTTTAAGTTTGCGAAGAATCAAAGCAGAGATTTCTTCAGGGCGGTACTCTTTACCCTGAAGTCTCACAGTTTCTTCTGTTCCCATCTTCCGCTTAATTTCACGAATACCGCGACTGGAAACATCAACCCAACTCCGGGCATCTTCTCCAACCAGTAATTCACCTCTAGTATTAATAGCAACAATTGATGGCATAATTGCCAGTTTTGTTACCGGATCGGGAATCGGAAAGGATTCATGATTCCGATATACGCAAATTTCTGATGTTGATGTCCCAAGATCAATCCCAATTGCATAATTTGCCATTGTTTTACTTACTTTTTGACTAATTTTTGTGTTATCAGTATGTTTTGTTTAGTAGGAACGGTTTAAATCTAACATCGCATGTACTCAGATGTTATGATTAAACTTGCTCTGCTGCTTTTGTCACAACAACTGAAGCTTTCTGAATGACATTGTCGCCAATTCTGTAACCCCAACTGATGCACTTAAGGATATGACTTGGTGTAAGCTTTGATTCTTCTTCATCAACTGCTTCGTGAAATTTCTCATTCAACGATTCGTTATACTGTGGAATTATTCGTTCTAACCCTAAGTTAATGACAGTACGTTCAAACTCTGACAAAATTTTTTCTATTAACTGTTGATTTTCGTCCGTTTCACAATCGATTGCTCTTTCTAGCAAAGAAAAAAAATCAATAGCCGCCCGTTCCCAATTTTGAACCTTCCGCTGAAGTTCCCCATTTTTTTGACGCTGCTCTATCAGAATTTTTTCCAAATTTTGTTCAAATTTCTCATAGAGTTGTTGAAACGTAGCGCTATTTTCTTGAATAGCGGATGTATTTTTATAATACGCCCGTATTATTTGTTTAGGATCGTCTAACTCAATAGATTTATGT
>JAQYWO010000125.1 GCA_029379215.1 Rhizonema sp. PD37 | reverse complement strand
CGCAGTCCCCTACGGAGGGTTTCCCTCCGTAGGGGCTGTCTCACCGTTCGCCCCTACTAACTAATTCAGAAATTTTGCAAGCTGTTCTAGCTTTTTCCAAGCTTCACCGCTTTGGAGAATTTCCTTAGCAATGGCAATACCAGTAGCAAATCTTTCTAAAATATCAGTGGTTCCATCAATCGCCTCGCCGACTTCTAAAGCAAGCCCAGCGTTTAAAGCGACTACGTCCTGTTGCGCTTGAGTACCTTTACCTTGTAGTACTGCCTTTAAGATTTGCGCATTTTCAAGCACATCTCCACCGACTAAGGCAGCCGTTGGTGCAGCAGTCAAACCGAGTTCAGTCGGATTGAGTACCATACAATGTACTTGTTGATTCTCAACGACAGCTAAGTCATTTAAATCTGCTAATCCTGCTTCATCTAAACGCTCTCTTCCATGCACAGCGATCGCACGACGAACTCCCAGTTGTGACAAAGCTTGAGCAATTGTTTCCACCAGCAATGGATCGTACACACCAATAATCTGCCCTGTTGGTGCCATCGGATTGACCAAAGGACCCAACAGATTAAAAATGGTACGTACTTTCAAAGTTTTTCTCAAAGCGGCAACTGCTTTGAGTGCTGGATGCCATCCAGGAGCAAACAAAAAGGTGATGCCAATTTCATCAACTGCGGATCTGACTTTCTCTTCTCTGGCGTTGAGATTGATCCCCAAAGCTTCTAACACATCAGCAGAACCAGCTTTACTGGATGCGGAACGATTGCCATGCTTAGCAACTTTGACTCCAGCAGCAGCAGCAACAAAAGCAACAGCCGTAGAAATATTGAAGGTTGAAGCTCCGTCTCCTCCTGTTCCACAGGTGTCGATTAGAGTGCTGGGTGAAGAGGTAGCAGACAACTGTGTGTCTTCGTGTCTTTGTGTCAACTGTGATTGTAACACACCAGCCATGCCGACTAGTTCTTCTGTTGACACTCCTTTTGCTTGAATTGCTGTTAAAATCGCGCCTGATAGGACCGGAGGAATCTCCGATGCCAGCCATCCTTGCATCAGAGCGCCTGCTTGAGGAACCGAGAGCGATCGCCTGTCAAGTAATTGTTGCAACAAAGCAGACCAATCAGAATCAGAAGTCTGGAGAATGTTCTCAATTGGAGGAGTGGCAGCAATCATATTATTAGTGGTTAATGGTTAGTTGTGATTTGTGCTTTGTCCTTGGTGCTTGGTCATTTGTCAGTTGCCCGTATGAACTGCTTACACCAGCACACATTGTAAATACTCATTTCTTCTCCTACACCTCCTACTATTTTCTAGTTAGGTAACAGTTAATCAAATAAGTATCAACCTGACTAATGACCAATGACCAATGACTAATGACCAATAACTAATAATTCAAAACCTTGGCAACGGTTTGTACATCCTTATCGCCTCTACCAGAACAGTTGATCACAATTTTGGGACTGCCATCAAGCTGTGGGCAAAGCGAATTTAGATAAGCGAAAGCATGAGCAGTTTCTAACGCTGGGATAATTCCTTCTAACTGCGCCACACGCTGAAATGCAACTAAAGCTTCAGCATCTGTAACACTGTAGTATTCAGCACGCTTAATATCCTTAAGATAGCTATGCTCCGGACCGACACCAGGATAATCAAGCCCTGCACTAATTGAATGCGCTTCAATCACTTGACCATCATCATCTTGCAATAAATAACTCATAGCACCGTGTAATACACCCACTCTTCCTAATGTTAGAGTTGCTGCGTGCTTTTGAGTGTTAGTGCCTTCACCTGCCGCCTCAACTCCAATGATGCGTACAGATGCATCATTCAAGAAATCAAAAAATAGTCCGATCGCGTTGGAACCACCACCAACACAAGCCAAGAGAATATCTGGTAGTCCGCCCCATTTCTCCTGACACTGAGTGCGTGTTTCCTGACCGATAATTCTATGGAAATCACGTACTAACATTGGATAAGGATGAGGTCCAGCCACAGAACCCAAAATGTAGTGAGTTGTCTCTACATTCGTGACCCAATCTCGGATAGCTTCGGAAGTGGCATCCTTGAGAGTTCCAGTACCAGCTTCTACTGGTTGCACCTTTGCTCCCATCAGCCGCATGCGAAACACGTTCAGGGACTGCCGTTCCATATCCTGGACACCCATGTAGATCACGCATTGCAAGCCAAACCGAGCGCACACGGTAGCAGTTGCGACTCCGTGTTGTCCAGCACCAGTTTCAGCAATAATGCGCTGCTTGCCCATTCGCTTTGCCAGTAATACTTGAGCCAAAGCATTATTAATTTTATGAGCACCTGTATGATTTAAATCTTCCCTCTTTAGATATATTTGTGCTCCTGTCCCATCAGGTCTGGCATAATGTGATGTCAGCCGTTCGGCGAAATACAATGGGCTAGGTCTTCCCACGTAATCTCGCATGAGACCTTGCATTTCTGTTTGGAAGCTGGGATCTTTGCTATATTTATGAAACGCTGTTTCTAACTCACTTAATGCAGGCATTAAGGTTTCAGGGACGTACTTACCCCCGAACTGTCCAAATCTCCCTAAAGAATCAGGAACTTGAGTTACAGATTCTACATTTTTTATGTCTGGTGTACTTACCACTGGTTAAAACCCTCTGACTAATAAATTACTTTTACTTTCATTTTCATGAAAGAGCGTGAAGTATGATATCCATGCTACACACTTACATACAGCTATGACGTTGACAGTCATTGATACGCTTTGGTGCTAAACACTGACTTTTTGTAAAGGTACTGGCGTAATAGCTACTTTTAGTTCTTTACAAAGTTCTTCAACAGCTTGCAGTCCTTCAAGTGGACTACCAGTTGATAACCTTTTGACAAAAGCACTGCCAACAATCACAGCATCTGCACCCCAATCCATAACCTGACGTGCCTGTTCGGTTCCAGAGATCCCAAAGCCAACGCCAATCGGTTTATCAGTGACGCTGCGCATTTCCGTTAGTAAATTCTTCACGCGATCTTGGATTTGAGCGCGCATACCTGTAACACCCGTTACACTCACAAGATAGATAAATCCTTGAGAATACTGAGTAATTGCCTCGATCCGCTCTTTGGAACTGGTAGGAGCGACCAGTAAAATGACATCAATTCCCACACTAGCAGCAGCTTTGATTAATTCTTCTGCCTCTTCCAAAGGTAAATCAGGCACTACCAAACCCCGTACTCCGGCATTAGCGATTTGTGCTAAAAACGACTTAATGCCACGATTCAAGATTGGATTATAGTAAGTAAATAAAATTATGGGTGCTTGTAAGTCAGGACTGACATTTGTCACTAACTCCAACACATCTTCTAATTTAGTCCCTTTCTGCAAAGCACGAGTTGCTGCTGCTTGGATCACAGGACCATCTGCTAAGGGATCGGAGTAGGGAACACCCAGTTCGATGAAATCAGCACCGTTGCGATCTAAAATAAGCAAAGCTTTTTTAGTTGTTTCTAAATCAGGGTCTCCGGCTGTAATAAAAGGAATCAGGGCGCACTGGTGGTGAGTTCGTAAAGATTGAAAGCGCTGGGAAATTGATGACATTGTTATTGGATGTTAGTTGTTAGTTGGGGAATTGGGGAATTGTCGGATATTATGTTAATTGTTAGTTGTTGAGTGTTGTTATTCGATATTTTTACTATTAACTACTAGTAATTTTACTACGCAACTCTTCGCCATTCGCCTTAAACATTGTAATCACTTGAGAAGTTTTAGGAGAGCGGAAATGTTCCACTCGATAATCGGCTTAATTAAACGTGAGTTCAATCGGTTCGGATTTCAGAGCAGGCGATGAAACCCAAACGATGTGTTTTGATAGGGGGAGACTAGATGCAAATTATCATCTGCTCCCTTTATTCTCATACAGGGTGATCTAGCAAATTATGCACTGCCTGCTCGATATCATTTTGTTTTATTAGGGATTCTCCTATCAGAACGGCACGCGCACCTGCTTCTGCCACAAAAGATAAATCACTTCTTGTATACAAACCAGATTCACTGACGACTGTAATGCCAAAACTCTGCAACTGCGCTTGTCGCTGTGCTAAGAGTGAAGAAGTGATAGTCACATCCAGTGTAAAATCTTGCAAATTTCGGTTGTTAATCCCGATTAAGCGAACGTCGTCTAGTCTTAGCACCCGATCCAGTTCCGCTTCGGTGTGGACTTCGACTAAAGCATTCATCCCCAGATCGTGAATCACTCGCAAAAAGTCCTGAAGTTGTTCATCGGACAAAATGGCAGCAATTAACAGTACAGCATCTGCACCTGCAACTCTAGCTAGATAAATTTGGTAGAGATCAATGATGAACTCTTTGCACAGAAGTGGTAGTGCCACCTGTTGTCTTATCGCACGTAGATTGTCAAAGCTGCCTTGAAAGAACTTTTGATCGGTGAGGACGGATAGACAAGCAGCGCCACCTCTTTCATATGCAATAGCGATCGCCACCGGATCAAAGTCAGCCCTGATAATGCCGCGACTTGGTGATGCTTTTTTCACCTCAGCAATTAAGCTAGGTTTGTGAGGACTTTCCTGTAAAGCTTTGAGAAAATTCCGCGTCGGAACTCCAGTTAACTGCTCCTGCAACGCAACCATAGGCAAGTTCTGCCGCATTTGTGCAACTTCAAGCTTTTTGTATCTCACAATCTCTTCGAGAATGTGGCGAGAGCTAACAACTGAGTCGATCATAATATTAGATGGGAAGGGAGAGGGGGAGAGGGGAGAGGGAGAATTATAACTCTTGTAAGGGCGGGTTTTACATCATATCGGGTCTACCTAGATGTTATCTAAATTAAACCCACGACACACTCCTTTGTTCTAACTAACAATGACTGACTTTTTTGCTTGGGTCAATGTACACACCACGTTTTTAATAATTGCTAAACCGACTTCTCCTTCTAGAGTCATGATAGATTCTGGATGAAACTGCACCGCAGCAATTGGCAGAGTCTGATGCTCGATCGCCATAATCACACCATCATCAGAAAGTGCTGTGACTTTTAGTTCTGTTGGCATTTTTTGTGGTAAGGCAAATAACGAGTGGTATCTACCAACACAGAATGATGATGGTAAGTCTTTGAACAGAATCGATTCAGGTTCTGTGACAAATATCTTTGAGGATTTACCGTGTTGGGGATAGTCAAGAACACCTAGTTCTCCGCCAAAAGCTTCGACTATGCCTTGCAGTCCCAGACAAACTCCAAACAATGGAATGTGGCGTTCTACACAGGCAGCAACTGTCTGTGGGACTTGAAAATCCTTGGGTCTACCAGGACCTGGAGATAAAACAACTAAGTCAGGGCGTTCTCTATCGAAAACTGATTCCGAAAAGCCATGACGTAGTGTTGTGACGATCGCACCAGAAGAGCGAAGGTAATTAGCTAATGTATGTACGAATGAGTCTTCATAATCAATCAGTAAAACGCGCTGACCTAATTCAATATTTGGGATACATGTACACAATTTTCCAGGAAGACATTCCTCAGACTCTGCTAGATGCTTAGCACGGCGAATTGTTTCAAATAAAGCCGCACCTTTGGTCAGAGTTTCCAGTTCTTCTGCTGCTGGTATAGAATCATAAAGTACTGTAGCACCAACTCGCACTTCCGCGATCGAATCTTGGAGTCGAATTGTCCGCAAAATCAATCCAGTATTAAAATCACCATTGAAGCTTAAGTAGCCAACGGCTCCACCATACCAACGCCGGGAACTCCGCTCGCGTTGTTCGATAAACTGCATTGCCGACCGTTTGGGTGCGCCTGTGACTGTAACTGCCCAAGTATGGGTCAGAAATGCATCCAAGGCATCAAACTCCAATCGCATTAAACCTTCGACATGATCCACAGTGTGAATCAAGTGACTGTATAATTCTATCTGGCGACGACCAATAACTCTGACCGATCCTGGCTCGCAAATCCGTGATTTGTCGTTCCGGTCAACGTCGGTACACATTGTTAACTCAGCTTCTTCTTTACCTGAGTTAAGTAGCTGACGAATTTGCTCGGCATCGCCAAGGGCATCTTGTCCTCGGGTGATAGTGCCACTAATGGGACAGGTTTCCACACGCCTGCCTTCTACCCGGACAAACATTTCTGGAGATGCGCCAATCAGATACTCCCCACCAAGGTTAAAAATGAAACCGTAGGGACTGGGATTAATGTGCTGTAAAGTTCTAAAGAGCGTGCTTGGTGATTCTTCGGTTGCTTCAAAAAAGTTTTGACTGGGAACAACTTCAAATAAATCACCCCGACGGAAATAATCTAGTGCGACCTCGACAAGTTTTGCATACTCACCTTTTTCGTGGTCGGACTTTTGCTCCGGAACAAGACGCTTACCTCGATAATCAACTGATTCACCCGTCCTGGGGAGGTTATTGGTGCTGCCATGCGCCGTTTCTAATTCATACTGAATCCGATAAGCGCGTTGCAGGTAGTAATCAACCACTATCAGTTCATCTGGTAGGTAGAGCACTAAGTCCCGCTGATCAGCTGGACGAGAGAGACGTTTGGGAATCGGTTCAAACTGGAATACTAAGTCGTAACCAAATGGACCGTAAAGTCCTAGATGCTCGTCTTCACTACTAGAGAAAATATCTAATATTTCACGAATGACGGTGAAAGCTGAAGGTTGTTTGCTACGCTCTTCTTCTGTAAACGATTGCGTTGCCGCCTTCACAAAACCGATAATACAGTTTTTATCTTGTGTGACTTCCTCTAGCTGCGAATGTAGGCACAAACGCTCTAGAAGTATTGGTAGTAGTACTACCCCACGATTATTAAGCGCTGTCAATTTGAAAGTGTTCTCTCTTGAAGTCACTTCCAATGGTGGATTGACAAATCCGATCGCCCATCTCTTATATCTTCCTGGATATTCATAGCTGCTTTTCAGCAAGCCTCCACGTTGAGAATCAAGATAAAACAAAATCTCTTCCACCGCAGTGTCCATCTTGACTTCACTGGTAGTCCGAGATACATGAATACCACCAAGCGTTATATAGGAGTGGGTTTCGACAATCATGGGCTTTTCTAGTAACGAATATTAGAGGTAGATGTACAACCCTTACAAAGGGGCAGCCTGACACAGATATCTCAGAGCGAAGATATCCTGGTTGAAACATGAGTTACTACAAAGTTATATTTTGAAGCTTTTACGTTTTACTTATAATATGAGTTTTTTGTCAAGGTACGAGAGACTTCTCTTACAACTAAGCATTACTCATAGACGTAAAGAGCTTTGACTGGTAACTGGTAAGTGTCAACAGTCAACTCCCTTGATATCACCAGGATATATTGAAATCTGAATTTACTCTTTCTGAACTTAAGCCTACTTAAGCCTACTAAATTTTACAAAAAGATAAATGAACAATTTTTTGCTCGATACAGCAGTTTTGTTGGATTTTCCTTTTTGTATTTGTGCCTGAGCTTAAGTTAATAATTTCAAGCCCACAACAAATGAATATCGTGAGGATTCAGGTTGTTATAGTAAAAATGATTCCTTTTTAAGGTATAGGTATTGTAATGAAATCAATACTTGATATGGTACTAATTCCAGAGGGATCTTTCCTTATGGGTGCTGATGAGGATAGTTCTCAGTATGAAGAACAGCCTCAAAGGGAAGTATGGCTATCAACTTATGCAATTCAACGAACCCCCGTCACAGTGGGGCAGTGGCAAGAATTCTTAAGGGAAACTGCTTATGACTGGTCGTATGATGATGAAACTTTAAGCAGAAATCGGAAGATTTTAGGAGCTACTGCTCATGATTTTGACTGGATCTTGCCTAATCAAGCTACCAAGGTGTCTCCAACAGAGAGCTACCCCATCGTTTTTGTTTCTTGGTTTGATGCCTGCCAATTTACCAAATGGCTGAAGGAAACTTTAGGTGGTGCGTATGCCTTACCTACGGATGCTCAATGGGAAAAGGCATGTCGAGGACAAAATGGTCAGTTGTATCCTTGGGGAAACCTGGAAGTTGATTGGGATGAAGAAATGGCTTTACACTCAGATACTAAGACTAATCAACCTGTTGGATTTTGCCCTGAAAGACAAAGCCCTTATGGGTGTTTGGATATGTGGCAAAATGTATCTGAATGGTGTAGTGATTGTCACGATAGTACAGAAAGCTACTACCATGACCCTAATACTCCGAGGGTTAATCCACCAGGACCTGCAACTGGAGAATACAGGATCTGTCGGGGCGGGAATCTGTTGAGTTCTGGCTGGCCACGCTGTACATACCGAGATTATCGCTCGCCACACTGCTATGATCCGGGAATAGGTTTCAGAATTGTACTCAACTACTAATACAGCAGAATTCAGCAGTCTGGAGTCAGAAGTCAGAAGTAAAAAGGTCTTTCTGTCTAGCTTTTAAACCTCAGCGTTGTACCTCATTTACTTGCAATGTGCTGTAACTCAACTAATTTTTTGCACAAATAAATCCAAAGTTATGGAAATTGCCGTTTAGTTGTTAAGATGCTCAAGGATTAACTGACAAACATCAACGGCTTGAATAGGTTGCTCAGGAAGCAAGTGACTAAGTCCTGTGATAAATAATGGTCCCTCTTCATCACTGTTAGGGACACAACCGTGAGAACCACGTACTAAGGAAGCTTCTAAGGGAATAACATCCATTAAATAGCGAAAACCAAGCTGTTTTTTAAGTAGTTTCAGACCAATTTTTAGCTTGGGAAATGTGATTTTTGGGTCTAAGAAAAGCTCTACAGGATCATAACCCGGTTTGCGGTGGATATCAACTGTCCTGGCAAAATCGGGAGCGCGACGGTCATCAAGCCAGTAATAGTAAGTGAACCAAGCATTTGGTTGAGCGATCGCCACCAATTCTCCAGATCGCGGATGATCCAAATGGTAGGATGACTTCTCGGTATCATCTAAAACATGGGCAATTCCCTCAGTTTCTTCTAAGAGCGATCGCACCTTGGGGATATAGAAAGGATCGTTAACATAAACATGAGCAATCTGATGATCAGCGACAGCAAATGCTTTACTTGCTCCCGGATCGAGCAGTTCTCGCCCCAGCTCTTCCCGCACGCTAAGTAGACCATTTTCCCGCAGCATCCGATTTAAATGGATGGGTTGAGAAACAGAAGAGATTCCATATTCCGACAAAACAATGACTTGAGTACCGCGATCTTCATAGTAGGTAATCAAATCACCACAAAGAGTATCAATTTCAAGTAAATCTTTTGCGATCAGATTTTGGTCGGGACCAAACTTTTGCAAGCAATAGTCTAAATGCGGCAGATAAATTAATGTCAGTGTTGGATTACTCTGCTCTTCTACCCACTTGGCTGAGTCAGCAATCCACTGCGAACAACGAATCGATGTGTTAGGACCCCAAAAATTGAATAGCGGAAACTGACCGAGTTCGGTTTGGAGGTGAATACGCCATTCCTGTGGCTGCGTATAAATATCGGGAATTTTCCTACCATCAGCCGGATACATCGGTCGCGGAGTGATTCCATAATCAACCGTTGAGTACATGTTGTACCACCAGAATAAATTGGCGCAGGTGAAGGATGGATCTTGCTTCCGTGCCATATCCCACAATAAAGGAGCCTGAATCAGTTTGTTAGACTGTCGCCAAAACTTAATTTCACACTCATCGCGGAAATACCAGCCATTAGCGACAATGCCATGCTCTGTTGGCATTTTTCCTGTGAGATAAGTTGCTTGAACCGAACAGGTGACAGCAGGTAACACTGGGGAAATGGGAACAGATTTCCCGCGCTTTGCCCAACGGGAGAGCAACGGTGTATGTTTACCTAATAGACTGGGTGTTAATCCTACTACATTAAGAACAACAGTTTTACGCATATGATGATAGGAATTATTTTAATTAAGCTTATTAATTTTAGGGGCGAACAACACCGAAAGTAAGGGCGAACAACACTGACAGTAAGGGCGAACAGCCGTGACGCTCGTTCGCCTTTGGCGTCTCCCCTTGGGAGAAGACTCGCTAACGCTACGCTAACGCCCCTACGGTGTGGTTGATTTACTTGAAAACTGCTGTATTAAAGCTTTACATATCATGTACTTATTCTCTCTCTTATTTCTTTTCTTGGCGCTCTTGGCGTCTTGGCGGTTCATTTCAAAAAAAATCACGAATCATATAGAGAGCCTTCTTAAAAAATTAAATTAATTATTATTCATATTAATAACGAAATTACCTCCTCCCAAACATCTTATCCCAAGCCTCCAAAACTAACCTTCGCGTGCGATACTCTCCAAATTGTTTAATCTCATTGTTCTTCAACACCCGAAATGTTTCGCTGGGAAAATCTTCGCCGTAGACATCAGCAGGATCGAGAATATAACGTAGTTCATCACGGGTAAGTCCGTAAAGTTTGGCGTAATATGCGTCTAATTCTGCTCTTAATAATGCACGGCGGTTGCTGTTCCAAATAAAGGGTTCGCGATCGCATCCCATGTCTTTAGCAAAGGGTTGCATATCCCAAGCGGTGTAGACAAGTTCAAGTACGCGGGTGCTGATAAATTCGATATCCTTTGGGGTGTAGGATTCTGGGGGGAGGATGGGGAGTTGTTTGAGGATGAAAAAGCTTAATGACGTTCCACCTATTTTTTGCCTAGCTACAAAATCTAGCACTAAACTGTTTAAATTAGTAAAAAATAGGCAATATAATTTAGATGAAGCTTTATTCAAAAATATTAATGGCGCTTTGTGTCCAACAGCAACCTTAGGTAATAAGCTAAAAATAGCAGTGCGTTCATTAGTAGAGTTAGTTACATCTCTAAAACTCAACAACCAATCTTTCTTCCACTTATCACTCAACTTATTTTCCACCTCAACCCGACTCACCCAATAACGCGGTTGAACAGCAAAAGACGTATCACCTTTTTCTACATCTGTTAAATCACGAGTCTCACCACTATCAGTATAAGTTGCCCAACGATGAGTAAACTGATGAAACATCTTTGCTTCATAAAGTGGAACTAAATTATTACCCGCCTCATTTTTGAACAACCCGCTATCATTTGCCATGTCAAACATACGCATAAATGAAATACCCCAAGGGTTGCTACCTGTGCATTCATTCTCCAAAACAGGTACACGCTGATAAATTTTCTTGGTTAATTCAGCATCACCACTGGTTCTAAAAACTGGACAAGTGAGAGTATTAGGATTGAGTAATGCAATATCTTGGGGTGAAAGCTGAAATAAACGCGCTTGATTATCTAACTGTCGAGGTTGAGTGAGGAAGAAGGCAAAATTACCCCGCTTGATGGGCTTACCACTGATAGCAAGTAGTGAGAATTTATAACTGCGATGTACGGCAGAAAATATTGCTTCTTTATTTTCAAAATCATACAAACTTGATAAATTCTGCTTCTGTGTCAAATCTCCAAAAAACCTTTTACAAGTATCATCCGTCGCAATTCCTGTAGGTACAATGGCTCCAACTCTGCCATCTGATGAAATCAATTTTCTCGTTGTCTCAGCAAACACAGCATAAGTATTGATATCCCCTACAGCAGTTAACGGAAATCTCTCCGACTCGCGGATAAATTTACTCTACGCTTCAGCATCGTGTTTCGCATCCTCAAACGCTTGTGCTAACTCAGGATTTCGCTTTGGTAATTCTTTAATCAACTTCTCCCGCGCTGCTTTATTCACAGCGTTAGCAATTTCTGCACTGCGAGAAGCAAAAAACTCCTTTTCTTGTAATTTAATCCGTTCCCAAGGTGGATTCCCCAACACGCAATCAAATCCACCCTCCTCAAACACTTCAGGAAACTCGACGCACCAGTGGAAAAAGTGCTTCTCTTCAGCTAACTTATTCGCCGCATCTACTATCCTTTGCGTTGATAAATTACCCCGCAATAGCTGAGTTAGGGTTTCTGTGGTGGAGAATAATTGTAAATTATGTTCTGTGAGTGGCATAAAAAATGCAGCTGTCCATAAATTACAAGCTGAATAGTCTCGCCACCAACTGGGATTTTTACGACTTTGCTGGTATTGGGCTTGTTTTTGCTTCACCTGTTGTGGTGTGGTTTCGGCAATTTCTCCCACTTGTCGAAAACTTTCAGTATACTGTGCGCGATCGCCTTCCAAATTCTCAAATAGCGATAATTGTCCCTGGTTATCCCGTTCTTTCCGATTCCGCTTTTTAAACTGGGTGGATAACTTCTTATCATCCCCCGTCACAGCTTTGTAGGCTTCATCGGGAATTCCCTCTTCCAGACAACTGATATCTAATACCCCTACCAAGGAATTGCCACATTTAATTCTGTGATCTAAAAAGTTGAGTGGCATCCCACTCGCAAAGCCTTCAATCCATAACGCCACTTTGCATAAATCTACTGCCAAAGGGTTGATATCCACTCCATAAATGCAGTTTTGAATGACATCTCGAATCGCTTGGCGTAAGGGTATATATCCCGGCTCTGCTTCTTTTGTGCGGATTTTGGCTAATTCTTTACCAAGGCGACGTGCTGCGGCGAGGAGGAAATGCCCCGAGCCGCAAGCGGGATCGACGATTTTGAGACTGAGGAGTGCTTGTTCGTAACCTGGATCTAAGAGCGCTGGAGCGCAACTACGAACCTTTTCTTCAATAACTGGTTCTAATGCAGTTTTGATGAGTTGTTGGACGAGTTGTGGTGGAGTATAGTAAGAGCCAGTGGTTTTTCTGTCGCTTCCTAACACTAAATCAAATTCATATATCCCCTGACGCTGGATTACCTGGGGGTGAAAATCCAATAAACTTTCATACACGCTGCCTAATTCTTCCACATCCAAGGCGGCATAATTCACGCGTCGCAACTGTCCCTTTTGTTGGTACAGCGACAAATGCCGAATCGCTATTAGCAAATCGTGATTATCAATGGCACAATCATCCAACTCTTGTAGGGTATTGGAACCGAATAAATCACCATTCAAAGGCGACAATTCTAAAAATTCTCCCCGCCAGTTTTCATCAAACAACCGAAAAGTAACTCGCAAACCCTGCCACAAATCTTGAAAACCTTCTCGCCGCCAATGGGGACGCTCGGCTAACTCTCGCAGTCGCTCAATGCTGTAATATTCACGGTATATCCTGGCTTTTTCTGTATCTTCTCCAATTAACAGTAAGTTGCGAGATTCTGCCACCATTAAAAACAGCAAGCGGTAAATGAGTCGTAACAATTGCCGATAGTATTTTTGTTCGTAGTTGCGCTTCAGCGCCTCTTGAGAGGAATTAAGAACCTTTTGCCGCAAATGTTCATTATTCTGGTGTTGGAGAAATCCTGTTCCTAACTGTTTCAGTGCATTTTCTACCCCATCCCGGAGTCTGTCGCGTACTCTTCCCCCCTGTTGCAAAGTTTCCTGATGGTAATATTCCAACAAACACTTATCCGCATCATCCACATCTGCCGGCAAGCGCGAACGGTGGAACAGACGGTAGAATAGCCCAAACTCAGCAAAGTTCTCGCCGTTGAGAATCTGCTCCAAGTCAAATTCGATATAAGTAAGGCGTGTCATCAGAGAAGAGTCGCGCAGTAACCGCCAGCGAAAACCGTTAGTGGCGATCGCCCACAAATGTTCTGTCTTATTCAGATATTCTTGCACCAGCGCATGGGCTGATAACCTGGGTGTACCACTCGGAGGACGTTTATCGATTTCCAGGCGACAACCAATAATATGAATGGGTGGCTTATTTTCTCCTGATTCCGCACGGTGAGAGATAGCATAAGTTTGTCCTTCGACGACTTCAGCTTTGGCGGTGTACACCGGGTTATATCCGAGGCTTCGTAATAATGGCACCGCCCATAATTCACGAGTCAAACTCGTTGCTGCATCATCCAGTGCTAATCTTGTCAATGCCCGTTGAAAGGCTGCCCAATATGCTTTGGCATCACCCCAGGCAGTCGCAATTTCATCTGCTAGTTTGTCAGATTTGGCAAACCCAAAATCTTCCGGTGCTTGCCCTTTGAGATTGCCGATTAACAATTCCACCGTCATATCTGCTGCTAACAAATTACCTTCGATTTGAAAACCAGCTAAAGTAACTCCTGATACACTCATTCCGTACACCAATTCAATGATTAACTCTGCTTTCGTTGTCCAGGGTGAAGAATATAAACGCCCAGAATATCCATCGGTAACTGGGGTTTAACCTGAATCTGCCCTTCTTTGGTAATAGCTGTCACACGCTGATGGGATTGTGATAGAGACTGCGATCGCTCTTTAGCAAATAGTTCTAATTCTGGATATAATTCCGTAATCCTACTGATGACATCTTCAATTTCCATCTGTTTGATCGCTTTACCCACATCACTCACAGGGCGAGATTGTTCTAGCAGTGACTGCGCCTCCTGTGGTGGTAGCCAAATGGGGTGAGATGGAGAACCAGTAAATCCAACGACTGTACACTCTTCTGCCAGTAAACTTTGGTGTTTGGAACTATCTAACAAATGCCGCAACCGTACTAACAGTAACGTCGTGCGCTTGGTGACAGCATCTGTCGTCGTAAAACCGCACCGGGCTGCTATCGGTTCAATGGTATTCGAGAGTGCATCCTCAATAATGTGACGCGCCAACCCTTCTACCAAAGGGTGATTCCTTCCTACATACTCCACCCCTTCCGGTGCAGGAGTTGTAAAAATGAGCAAACGCGGCTTATCTCCCAGCGCAGGCTTGAGAAAATCTGGAATTGAAGGCAGCAAGCACCCCTGCTTTTTCTTGATTAAGGAACTTGAAAAACTCTCACACGCATTTTTCACAAAGCGTTCCACATCTTCTTCGCTACCCAAAATTTCCTCAGACTCAATCAATTCTTGCTCGACTTCCTCCGGTTTGATAGAGCGTTGAGCAAAGCGGGTGCGGCTCAACTTTTCCCGTTCCACTGCTTTATCCCAATTCTGATGAACTTGCTCAAGGGCTGATTCTCTCTCATCAAGCAAATCTAGCAGAGACAACTGCACAGCATCGGTAGCGCGATCAAACAAGGATTTAAACACGGCTTCCGATACAGTGTTACTATCCATTGGTACAGGAACGGTAATTCCCAAAGTCTTGTGAATCTGCACTGCTTTGCGGATAAGTACTTCTAAGACTGCACCATCCACAGGATTATCATAGCCGTAAAGCAGGCAACTTTTCACCACAGGAGCAGTTTGACCATAGCGATCAATACGTCCTTCCCTTTGTTCCAAGCGGTTAGGATTCCAGGGTAAATCGTAGTGAATCACAGCACTGAAGTGGGATTGCAGGTTTACCCCTTCGCTCAAACAGTCTGTCGCTACCAAGACTCTTTGGGGAGAAGACTTTAACTCTTGAAGGCGGATTTCCCGCTCATCCTCTGACAATTCCCCAGTGATGGCAATGACGCGAATGTGACTCCCCTTCTTCTCTAGTTTCTGCTTTAGAGCATCAGCAACATATTTCGCTGTGGCAATATAGCGACACCAAATAATCGGGTTGTAACCGTCTGGAAGTAAAGTTTGGATGAAAGCAGTGCATGATTGCAACTTTTGGTCTTTTTCACCGTATAACTTATCGGCTGCTTGTACAAAAGCTCTGAGTTTGCGTTTATCTGCATCACCATAGCTGGGAAGTCCCTGTTCGACGACGACAGAGGGAGGTGCATCAACAACTTGCTCAAGCTCTGTAGAGTCATAGACGTAGGAACTCATCAAGTCTTCGTCTAAATCGGCAAGTATTTCGCCACCAGATTTACTCACCTGACGGTTTAATGTTGCGACTGCGGCAGCGGGGGAAGACATAACGCACCGAATCAAAGCCAAAGCTGCCCAATAACGTCCCCGACGTTGAGCATAGCTCATGTCTTGTGTCGTCGTTTTTACCAGCCCACGAGCAAAGTTGTAGACATCCTCGAATAACTGCTTGTACTCCTTGGATAACTTGTAAGGCTTTTCCTCTGATTCTCGTTCCGGAAAAGGAGTTTCATTTCCCAACCATTGCTTGACATCTGCCCGCCGTCGTTGGACAAAATGACTTGCTAGCTGATCTCGCTGTTTCTCAGTGAGTTTGTCTAAGCTCAAATGCTCAAACTCAGGCTTGAGTAAACCTAGCAGCGACAGAAAAGCCTCTTCAATACCACTGTGAGGAGTCGCTGTCAAAAGCAATAAATGGCGATCGCTTTTATGAGCAATCTGCTGAATAAGTTGGTGACGTTGTTGCTGAGATGTACTCTTATTACTGGAACGAGTACAAGTGTGCGCCTCATCCACAATCACCAAATCAGGGCAGTGTGTCACAAAACTTGCACGACGACGTTCAGCCTTAGCATAGTCCAAGCTGACAATCAGGTGTCGATAATAACTAAATATATGAGAACCATTAGGTATTCCGCGTTCTAACTTAGCAGCCGTACCCGAGCGTACCACCACCGCATCAATATGAAATTTTTCCCGTAATTCAGTCTGCCACTGCTCGCACAAATGCGGAGGACACAAAACTGCAATCCGCTTTACCTCACCTCTATCCAAAAGTTCACGGGCAATTAATCCCGCTTCAATAGTTTTACCGATACCGACATCATCCGCTACCAGTAATCTGACTGTTGCCAATCGTAGTGCCATTAATAAGGGAACTAACTGATAAGGACGCGGACGCAACGATAACCGTCCTAAGCAACGAAATGGCCCCGCTCCACTCCGTAGTAAGTGACGTGCCGCATCCATCAGTAATAGTGCTGATGTATGATCTTTGACCCCAATTGAACTTGGTAAGGGAAATGTTGCTGGTTCAAGAGTTTCCAGCCCCAGCAACTGAAAGATTCCCGCGATTTCGTCTTCATTGCCACCCAAGGGACGCAATCGAATCACATCTTTATTTTCAGCAGGCAGCACAACCCACTGCCGACTGCGACAACTGACTATAGAACCGGGTGTCGGGGTCAAAATTTCTGTCATCGTTTCCCTGTTTTGTGTGGAGGCAGCAGAAAATAGGTAGTTAATGGATTACTAACTACTTAATTCCAGGTGCTAAAATACTACTTGCTTGACAGTTATAGTTTCATATGTCACATTTCAGCATCCGAAATATCTCTGAGAAAGATAAAAAAAGTTAAAATAGCGATTGTGTAAATTACCGAGATATGCTTTACGCAGTAATTTCACGAGTGAGTTCAGTGGCGATCGCATTTCCTCGCCAATTTCTCGTCTTAGGGAAACTGAAATCCTCTTTTTTCGTAATCAAAAAGTCTAACTTGCAGAAAGTCTAACTTGCAGGCTGTATAGCAATTCTGAAACATCTGGTAATAAGCAAGGGTTAGGCAACTTGATTAACAGTTGGCTGTGGAAGCGGTTCATTTGTAACTTCATAAGCCATAATTAGGGATTCTAACGCTTCAATACCGTTTGTCACAGATTCTTCATAAGTATCGCCATGAGTCCGCCAAAGCTGTCCGGGAAAATCAGGAAATCCAACTAAAAAACAGTTGTCTTCTTCAGACCACTGAATCAACATTTGATACTTAAATTTACTCATCTTCCTGCTTCTCCTGCTGTTGTTTGGACTCTACCTCTTTTATAGCTTGTTGCACATTTTTTTCTTGATAGAGTTTCGCATCCAAACTATCTTTCCCTGAAACAGTTAGCTTTCCAGCATATAAAGGATGTATCCAGTTAGTGTGGCTTCCTTTTCCTGGGAGTTCAGTAAAACCTACTTGGCGTAACCATTGTTTTAACTCCTTAATCTTCTTAGGCATTATTTAAATCGATTATTAACCACAGCATATTAACTTCTATAGTGCGATCGCAGACTTTAGCGATCACGTAGATCAGCATAGTCCGTAAAAGAATCGAAGGCGAGAAAGCAGAAAATACAGAATTGGCGATCGCATCAAATCGTACACTTGCTGACCATCGCCAGGTGTAATACAGTTTTTAACTATTATGGTTAGAATTTCATGTTTCACAGTCCGCACATCACCCTGAAAACTGAAAGCTTTGTCCAAGGTAAAAGGTAATAGCACATCAAGTTCTTTCCACACCTCTTCTCTGAATTATTTCATTGTGTCAGTTTAGGCTTGTACGTAAGGAAGTAGCTAAAATGCAACGCTGTGAGTAAATTGGTCGCAAATGCAAACGAAAATGTACTATCCAGCTGGCAAAACCCAGTGTTGACAAGGCTTTACAGAGATTATAACTCAAGTATAATTCTAATTTAATGAATTATACTTTTTAAGTCCAAAGTATAATTTAAGTAAATTTACTCACCTATAATTTTTTAAACTTTTGGCGCAATAAATATCTTTCCGTAAGAGCCTTCACTAGCTTGCACCAAAATACCTGCATTGACTAACTTTTCAACGTTCTGTTGTGCTGCTCTATATCCAATATCTATAATTGCCTGGGCTTGAGGAATAGTGAGAACAGGTGATTCAAACAAGCTGTCTGCAAGACGTCAACAACCTTTTTAACAACTCTTGCCTGAGCTACTAAATCTTTAGTTAACATATTTTTTTTATCGTGCCCACCGACTTATCAGTAAGTCTTATTTCAGGAAGTAGTCAGTATTAAAAAAACCGTGATAAAAAGGGGTACATTTGCCCAGACTGTAAACAGGTTTTTTCTGGCGTAAGCGGCTTTCAAAAGCTGCACGGTGACCATATTTTCCCTCGGTCTAAGGGAGGATTAACTGTATGGGAAAACTTAACCCTTAGATGTGGTCAATGCAATTTATTAAAAAGTAACAAATTAATTTAAGTGTACAAAATAAGACTTAGTTAGGAGATAGGGATTCACAGTAGAGTTAGCGTTCTATTTTTAGTAACAAATTACTCATAAATATATGAACACTACCAGCTAAGTTTCCTGTACAGCAGTTTGAGTATTGCTGAAAAATACTCCTAGTAGACTATAATCTTTGAAAACCGGAAGATTATTCTTCGTATAACGCTTACTGAAATCGACTTTCAAGATAATTTTGTATCCGGTTTTCGATGATTATGATCTACTAGGTTATTAAACCCTCTTCTGGTTTCGGCTTCACGAGATACAAATTTCCAGCCGATTTCCTGGGCGTAGCTAATAATACGGCTTTGAACTGTTTTGTGTTCCTCTGCCTTAGGCCTAATTGGTAGAAAAGTATAATTTATTTTTGAGTAGTGCGGTAAGTTTGATGAGGGTCATTCGGTTTTTCAGGATTTGTATATTCAAGCAAACGCTCATCAATTAAAGATTTTAGATATTGATCTAATAAATATTTACGCTTTCGTTTCAATAAAAGTTCTAACTCACTAGATGAGCGAGGTTTGATTTTACACAAATCAAGGATTAAAGTTTTGATTTCCTCTGGTTCGGTGCGTTTACCTATGTTTGCTAATCGATCTTCCAGGGATTCTTTTTTGATGGCTGGAAATAATTCAAGAGTAAGCTGTTCGGGTTTAAGTGTACTACTGTCCAGATTAAGGTTCTGGGACTGTCCAGATAAGCTACCCGCCTCAAGTGTACTACTGTCCAGATTAGGGTTCTGGGACTGTCCAGATAAGCTACCCGCCTCAAGTGTACTACTATCCAGATTAGCGTTCTGGAACTGTCCAGATAGGTTATCGGTAGTTTTACTGTCCAGATTAGACGTGTCTACCTCTAATTGTTCTTTTGGTTGAAACTCAGGGCTAAGGGTGTAGCAAGTGGCTGATCCTTTACCTTGTTGTTCCAGCAATCCACTATCTCGTAAGCGTCTTAGGTGGTGACTGGCGGTGAGAGTATCAACATCATTGGTGACACGGTAAATTAAATTATTAATCATTCCCACCTGTCTTAAGACGACGAGTGCTTTGGCTTCATCATTACTTAATCCATAGTTTTTAAATTGTGTCAGCCATTCAACATCATCGACGTCAAGAAGATGATGGGTAAAAAGGGTAACTTGAAAATAATCTCTATCTCGATTGGAAACAAACAAAGGTAGGGTCAAGTTGGCTTCCAGCATTTTCTCCAACATAACCCTACCCCCAGATCCTTTTGTTTCTGCAAGATTTACTTCATGGAGAACTGCGGCAATTTTTTCGTTACGAGTTTTTGATCCTGGTTGGTCAAATTCATCTGTGGGTTTGAGAGAATAACCTGGATTACGAATTTCTAAACGATCACAGAAGCGGATAATCTGGACAGGACTCCGTTCTCGATAATTACGGTGCATTACAGCGTTAACAATTGCTTCTCGGATAACTTTACGGGGAATGAGAGGGGTTTCTCTACGGTGAATCCCGTTTTCTGCAAGGTTGAAGGCTTTGGGCAGATCGTTAAGGACAAGGGTGATTAATTTGGGAATGGCTAATAGTAGGGGTTCACGTATTTCAAGACTTTGATAACGCTTATCTGGATCTGAAACCCATTCCTTACCTTCGATAAGAATGTAGTCGATACGGTGCATGGGGAAGTAACGCCGCAGGGCGATCGCATCTCCGAATAAGATTAATCCGGCGAAGGTAAGGCAGTATTCTCCTTTTTGGGTAGGATGTCTAGTGATCGCATTTAGGGCAAAAAGTAGCCTCTGGTCATCATAATTGAGTTCGCTGGCGTTGGGGTTTAATTCCTGTCTTTCTCTGCGGTAAGCGGTGATCGCTTCTGGGTCTAAATCATCAAGGGTAGTATCTAGAATAGTTGTAGTATCATAAGTTTGGGCGTTACGTTCTTTATAAAACAGTTCAATATCTCTCTCAGTGCATTTTTGATCGGTTGAAGCAATGCGTCTAAATGCACCTTGGGGAAGTCCTCTTTTAGTAATATAGACGGGTTTTTCTGAGGGTTGGACTTCGGGAATAAAAGCAACTATTACGGTTTTTCCGTCTTTGGTAGCAGTTTCTATTTGGGGACGAATAGTGATGTTAAAGTTTTCTCGGCATTGGGTGGCTAGCTCCCGTTGTATTTTGTCGGTATCTGCTATTCCTTCAATTTCATAATTGTTGCTATCACTTTCTTCTGATGATTTGATACCCAGTAGAAGATAACCCCCTCCTAGACTGGGTTCATTAGAAAATGCACTGATGGTTTCCCAGCAACTTTTACCAACTTCTGAGCCTTTTTTTGCTTCTATTTCTACGCCTTCATCTTCGGTGATGAGAAGTTCCCAGAGTTCATCAAAGGTCAGCATTTTTATTTATCTCCTCCCTAGGTTTCGAGTGTTGTGCGAGCGCATTTTCTCGGTCATACTCCACAAGGTTCAAGGTTCGCAAGGTTGGTGTAAGAGCTAAAACATCAAGTTGAAAAGTTTAACGATATTATTTTGTTAATGGTTAGCCAATACTATTTGAGATAATGTCCGTTTAATTGCTTATAAATTAAATATCGGCTCATGCGCTTCAGAACCCTTAAGAGTATAGGATTGCTGAAGCGCAGCTAAAAACTTTATTATAAGTGTTCATGCGGACATAATCTAACGACGTAAATTTTGCGATCAACAACTCAATCCATATTTTGCAAACCCATCGCAATTTTATTGTGCTTCTCGATTTGCCTCATGACTTGCTTTGCCCTTTTAATCACCACTGCTGGTAAACCCGCCAACCTTCCTGCCTCAATCCCATAAGACTTATCAGTACCACCCGGTTGTACCGAGTGCAAAAAGATAATTTGATCGGGCAACTCCTTCACTGTCACTTGGTAATTGGCGACATTCGTTAACAGCGAAGCCAGTTCGTTCAACTCATGGTAGTGAGTCGCAAAAATTGTGCGAGCGCAAGTCTCAGCTGCCAAATACTCTGCCACCGCCCAAGCAATAGAAAGCCCATCAAACGTTGCCGTTCCGCGTCCAATTTCATCTAACAGCACCAGTGAGTTAGATGTGGCATGGTTGAGAATATTCGCCGTCTCATTCATCTCTACCATAAACGTCGATTGACCCGTTGCCAAATCATCCACTGCACCGACACGAGTGAAAATGCGATCGCGCTCTCCTCCACGCTGATCGTTGATTTGGGGTAAGATTCTACCTAACCAAAAGTTTGCCTTGACTTATTGCAGCTGAACACGCACCACCATTTGCAGTAAAAACTTTAACACCTGGGACAGTTACATAATCACCATCATCGGTAATTATCTTTGTAACTCCTGCTTTGTCCATCGCCTCCAATATCAGCAAGTCGTAACCGTCAAGCAATTGTGTTTGAAATCTTGTCAGCGCCGCATTGCTTGTTTCTTCGCTCACTAAAATATCACTGCAAACAGCAATAGATATCACCTGACTCCACGCTGCTTGGACTTCCGCTACAACTTTTGCTCTCTCGGTTGGGAAGTTATGACGGTATTCTTTAGATTTTAATGTAGAAGAAAATATTTCTCTTTCTGCTTGCTCAATATTGTGTGCTAATTCTGCCAATGAAAGACCGCAGTATAAAAGCAACGAGTTAGCAGAAATAGCTTTAGCAATATAGGAAGGATACTCTGTAATCTGATAGGGACGAGATGAAATACTGGCATTAGTATAGGTATACTCAGATCTTGCACCTACCGAATAAACCCGTAAAAAACAAATAAAGAGTACAAAA
>JAQYWO010000532.1 GCA_029379215.1 Rhizonema sp. PD37 | reverse complement strand
CACGACCTCTGTGAGGGTTGGCAGCTTGCAAGAGAGACTTAACGGGAAAAGTCAGAAGCAGTGTGAGCGTTAATTGCCATTAAGTAGGCATCTTGTTCATTAGACAGTCCACTGAGGGCAAAGAATTTAACTGCTGGTTCGGGTGAAAAAGTGCTAGGTCTGCCGATCGCTTTCCCCAAGCGGGATGTTAGTAAAGCATTTCCTTGGCTAAGAATTTGGTTGATGGCTTGTTTGTCCAATTCTTCACTTGACTTAAGGTCGAGCCTTTCTTTAGTACAAAAACGGAGTAAATCCTTGAGTGTGGGGATTTGCTGCCAAGAAGGAGATTGCCAACCTTTCTCAAATGCCTCGTTATAGCGAGCGACGATCTCTGGATCTCGAAGGAACTTATCCAGCATCTTGAGTACGATCGCATCAACCCGTTGAGCTAAGTGCGGGTTGTGGACTTTCCCCATAGCGATCGCAACTATTGCTTTGCGAATAAATTCTTTCCAAGATTCCATTCTTCGTTCTCTTTCCGGCTTATCAAATGAGCGCAAGTCGGGGGGTTCTACCAAATTGCTTGAACCTGTTGAAATGTCATAGTATGCGCCTTGCTCACCTAAAAGTTCAATAGCTGTTTTGAATGTACTATTGCCGCCACTGCTAATATCCATCCCCACGACCGGGATATTGTTGGCAAGTGCTTCTACTGCAAAACGCCATCCCAAAACACTTTTACCCGAACCAGATTCTCCGGTAATCAAAGCGCGATTGATTTGGTCGTGGAACAAGTCAATGAAAATTGGCTTGCCTCCCCTCTCTATGACAAATTCAACTCCAAAGTTATCTATGCTTCTTGGAACGGTTAAAGGTAAAACTCCCGCAACAGTTTCTGTGTCCAAAGTGAGTCGCCTTTCACTGAAAAGTGAACCACTATGTAGCAGCCATTTCCAAGTGATTGGCAGACATTGCAACCAAATATCCCAAGCGATATTTCGCTCTCGGATAACTTTAGCTGTTCCAAAGCTATGACTTAAGACATTACAGGCATTATTTAATTCAAGAGAATCATCGCGGTAGACTAAGAAAGCGACAGCGCAATGGAGTGCTTTTGCACCTTTATAAAGTCTTCGTTGTGCATCGAAAGATTCTTCAAGTTTGATTTCAGCTCCGATGTCGCGCCCTTGTCCCTTGGTTATCGCCCTGGTATTTGCTGTTTTAGATTGTTTAGCTTGACGAGCCAAGTTGTCATTGATCATAAAGTTGTTTCCCTTGCTGATTTCAATCCATGCTTCGGTGTCATGGACATAGCTAGAACTCATTACTTCCCAAATCCACTTGAGTTGCTGCCGTGTATTGATCCAGCCTGTTGGTGGCTCATACATAGTCAACACACCACATTCTTTGCCTTTGCCGTTGAGATAAACACGGTTGTGGCTTAAGTGATGCTCCGGACAGGACGATCTACCTTCTTCTCCCTCAATCAAGACAGTGCAAATATGCTTTTGTGTGGTCTTGGTTTCAGTCAGCTTGAAGCCTGACGATGTTTCTTCTAGTGTTAGTATTTGTGGAATTGGTGGAGCTTCACTGTTGTTGAATCGTTTCCAAAGCCATTGCCAAAGATCTGTTGTATTACTTGGAGTAATTTCTAGCCCCATTTTGGTGTTCAGCAGTAATTCCCAGCGGATGAAACCTTCATGAAATCCCTTAAGGAATAGCTTTGTATAAAACTGTTCTTTATGGAGCCTTGTGTTCCCAGTAATAGAGCCTAGTAACGAGTACGCCTGATTTTTTACACCGTCAATGACTTTACCAAGAAAGTCTCTAGATTGCTGTTCTGCTTGGGCATCAGCTGTCCAAGTACAGAACGCAATTTGTGACCAGATTTGGCGCTCCCCTTTCTGGGTTAGTTGTTGAAGTCGGTGCTGCTCATTCCGAATTAAGACAGAAATTGGCTTCAGATGGGTATGATCTGCCAGTTGAGTGAGTTCCTTTTGGCGATCGCTATCGTCGCTTACGCAACCCGTACAGAAAGTTATCTTCTCACCCGATGGGATGTCTTTCATTGCAAGAGAGATGGAGTCAGCAAATCCCGAAACCTCCGAAGCGAAAAGTAAATTGTGAAGTCCCTGAGTGTGAAAACCAAATACCAATTGGTATTGGGAACCATTATTAAGAAGCATTCCGGCCGCAACTCGACCTTCCTTTTTGATTTCAACCAAGCAGCAAATATGTGTTTCATCTTGAAATGGCATAAACTTGCTTTTGCCTCCATGTTGATTCGGTACAATTTTCGGCTTCAGCTTGACTCGAAAAAGATGCGAGTTTTTATGATGTTTTAGGGATGAAGAGTCATTGGGGTGCGAAAGTGGAGAAATATAGACAGAGTCGCCATTACACCATTCGTGTCCAGGGGGTTTTCGGAATTTATCTGTAAAATGGTGTGGCTGATTGCCAGTTAGGAGCCACCAGCTAACAATTAGCCAAAACGAAACAGCACTGAACCATCCCAAACCTAAACTGAAAAGTCCGTTTGTGAAAATATAGGAAACGACGAGAATTGCACACCAAGGTCCTATTTGGTTAGCAGGAATTGGACCAACACTTGCCTGTTTGCCTAAAATATTATTAACACGGATAAAATCTTTTTCTGGATCTTGTGGCATGGCGATTTCAATTGTTTTGACTTTTCATGGCATCTTTGCTTAGGGGCTGGGTGTAGGGTGTAGGGT
>JAQYWO010000124.1 GCA_029379215.1 Rhizonema sp. PD37 | reverse complement strand
ACAGATTCTTCCCTTGGGAAACACTTGGACGTACTGTCCTCAACTACGAACCTATTTTTTATTTATAACTCATTTACCGAACATGATATAACTATAATTTTTCTGTTTTCGTAAATATACTGAGCATAAATTATAACAAGTTTAGTTAATTAGAGTGTTTCTCGTTTTAGTCACATACAAACTGTCCTCACCCAGCCCTGGTGAGTACTCCTTACACACGCGCTTGGGAGAGGGGCGAGAGTGTACGGGATTTGACTGAGAACGGCTACAGTGTTCGTATCATGTCCGTAAAATAACCCATAAACAGTGCTGAGTCTTGAGTCTTGAGTTCTGAGTCAATACGGTACGTCTGTATTCTCAAAGCTCTTGAGGTAAAGAGTTGATGAAAAGCTTTTCAACCTCCCCTGTTCTTAAACTACCTGCCTGAACAAATAAATTCGCACGCTCCGTACGGTATTGAGTCTTAAGTAACAGAGGGCAGGAGTAGAAATTTGCAATGTTTCTTTGTTAAGTTTTTTTTAGACTCAGGAGCTGTTACTCAGCACTATTTAAGGGTGTATTGTGTATCAAGATTTACTTGTAGCTAACAACTCCCCGCGCTAAATGCTAAAGTTAAAGTTTTGCAATTGTCTTCTGAGCCATCTGTTTATGTTCAGCTACAACTGGTGCGATTTTTTTAGCAAAAGCTTGTAAATCTGAGTCTTGTCCTTGTTTAATGTATTTTTGGTACTCAGCCAGTGTTTTGGTATGAGCTTGAAGTTGTCCTTGCATGTATGCTCGGTCAAAACTTTTACCATTTGTCTGCTGAAGTTTCGTCAATAAGGGTTTGTTTTCCGAACCAACACCTTTCGGTAGCGTGAAACCTTTTGCACTCGCTATCTGCGTTAGTTCCTGGGTAGAATTTGTGTGAGCCTGAATCATTTGCTGAGCAAAGTCTTTAACTGCTTGATCTTTAGACTTTTTGAGTGCCAGTTGACTCGTTTGGATCTCTGTCGTATCACTTTGCGCTGCCTTAGTCATGAATTCTTTGTCTAATGCGTTAAGTGAAGAATTAGAATTCGTGGTACTGGGAGTAGACATCGTTCCAGAGGGGGTTGTGTCTGTCGTACCAGGAGTAGACATCGTTCCAGAGGGAGTTGTGTCTGGAGTATTTTGAGCAATGATGGATTTACTAAAACTGTTGGATGAACTTTGCTGTAAGTAGTGTGCTTGTGCCATTCCTGGTAAACCGATGAGAATACTTACACTAGCAACTCCTAAAAAGCTGCCAACAAACTTTTTCATCAACTTTTTTTGATAAAGCATATCAATCGATACAATACCTAAACGTTTGGTGTAGGTTGAAGTAACCTTGAGCAACAATCTGCCCTACTAAAAAAGGTACTTACTACAGTTTGTTCAAACTTCTACCATAGGAATAGCCTTTCTTACATCTAGGGAATGACTTTAGATTATTGAACACTGAGTATCCATGCAAGCATTTCCTTCTTCATTAGTTGGTAGCGAGTTGTGTAGGCGTAGCCCCCCGCAGGCATCGCTCGCAGTTAATCATATTATGTCCGGTAAATTAAACTAAATTCCGTTTAAACACCGTCCCGCTCCTTGCTCTGCTTTGTCTCTTCTCCTCGCCAGCGGGGAGGGGTTGGGTGTGAGTTTCTTTTATTCTGAGTTATTTTACGGACAGCCTCTACCCAGCGACTTGCTCAAGCTGTCATGTACTAGTACTATTTGGCATTGCTGACGTAGCTCAAACTTCACAAATTCACCAGATTTCTGTGTAGTGCTTCTCAAAAGGGTTAAATAGACATCTCCATTTCCGGACGTAAGGGCGAATACGGTACGTCTGTGCAGTTCTTAGGCAGGGGATGCAGGGGAGGAAAAAACCAATTGTCTATCAACTCTTTCCCCCCCCTGCTGCTCTACTTCCCCTGCTCAAGAACAGCCTACCTCAACAGATAAATTCGCACGCTCCGTACCGTATTGGGAGCGCCCCTACCAAAGATTTCAACAACCGCATAATTAATTTTCACGAACTGAGTCTAATACAGCACTTTGAGCCTCTGAAGAGCAAGATATTCACTGAATAAAATCCTAATTTATAATTTAATTAAGCTATTCCAAATACTTTGAAAAATCGCTTCAAAAAAGCTACTAATGCTACGATAAATCAGCGTTATTCAGAAGTATTATATTGATTTTAAGACATGGCTAATCATGAGTGAAACAACAAACCAATGGTTGATAGCAAAAGGCTATGACATCGGAGATTTAAATCTTCGGGGCGAAAATGGTGATACAGCGTTGATGAAAGCCACAAGAGAAGGAATGTACGCAGTCGTCGAAGAACTAATTGAGTTAGGTGCCGAGATTAATGCTAAAAACAATGACAGTAATAATGCTTTGTGGTTTGCTTGTTTTGGCAATCACTACGACTTGATTGATTTGTTACTTACAGCCAAAATTGACATAGATAACCAAAATGATAACGGTGCTACTGTTTTAATGTATGCAGCCTCAGCAGGAAAGGCAGAAGTTGTTAAGGTGCTTCTGAAGTATCATCCTAACTTGAAGTTGAAGAACTTAGACGATTATAGGGCTTTAGATTTTGCTAGTAATGTAGAAGTTTTAAGAATACTCAAAAATGCCACCAATCATGATACCAGGTAAAGCTTATCACGACGCTACAAAGCATTCTTATTTCTCGGTAATGAGCAACCCGAATTATGTAGATGCATCTACTCAACCATCTTCGTTTAAATTTTATCCTAAGTTTTATAGAAGATTAACACTAGATGTCAACAACCCAGTTCATTCTTTTATTTGGCTAACGAGTGCCATTACCTTTGAAAAAATTTATCAAGATGAAACATATAAACTTCGGGTAAATCCATCAGCAGGTGCGCTCTATCCTACCGAAGTTTACTTACAAATTCGCGGAATACAGGGATTCATTGATGGAATCTACCATTTAGAAGTTGCGAATCATTGTCTAACACTCATTTACGAATTAATTGATGATGGTTTAGAAAGTTATATTTTCCCTGATAATAGTATAAAGGGATTCATTTTTTTAGTGAGTTGTGTTTATTATAGGTCTAGCTGGAAATACAAAACCAGAAGTGTGAGGTACTGTTTTTTAGATAGTGGACATCATCTAGGTGCAATTGCCGCTTCAGCTTATGTTCATAACAGAGATATACAACTCATTTTTGATTTTGATAAACTAGCTCTCAATGCAGATTTGGGCTTTGAGAACAAGGAGTTTGTGACTGCTTGTGCAATTTCAGGAGAGTTACAAGAGAAGAAAGTCAGACGCTTAAGACTGAAAGTTCCTTTTGTCTGCGGAACTGATTATTTTGAACAAGATAAGTTTATTGAGGATGGCTATCAAGAAACAGCTTTGCAAAAAAGTTGTTCCCAGCAAATACAGTATCCTCAGTTTAACTTTGATAAAGAAAATCTCTTGCAATCTATCTGGAACCGACGCTCAATTAGGCGTTTTCAGAAACAGTCTATTTCGCAAGAAGTTTATTATAACATCTTGAATGAAGTAGAGAAAGCGATCCCAACAGAAAATTTTGAGAAAATAGAAATTTACTCTGTTGTAAATCGAATACAGGGAATGTTACCAGGGTTATACAAAGGAACGCATTTACTTAAAGCAGGTGATAATAGCGAAAAAGCAGGTTACTTGTGTGTGAATCAAGCCCTTGCCAGAGATAGTGCTGTAACTTTATTTTTTGTATCAGACTACAGCAATTATCAAAACGCTATGCTAATAGCTGGTTTTTTAGGACAAAGAGTTTATCTATTTAGTAATTATTGGGGTATTCAGTGTAGTGGGATTGGAGCTTATTACGATGATGAGACTCAAGAGTTCTTAGAAACGACTAAAGATATTCTCTACGCTATGGTAATTGGAAATTAACAGGAAAGAGCAATAAATTATGAAAAAAGCCTTCACGCAGGAAGATGATCTGCGTCCTATTCAACCGACGCCCGCAGATATTATACTAAGTCAGCAGCTGGAATATTCGATCAGCAAATATTTTTATGCAGGTTGCGATCGCAACATTCAAAATCTATTATCTAGTTGTACTTGGTATGTCAACACCCATGCACCTACTTTGACATTGGTGATAGAATGTCCGGATCAAATCGCTAACTGGCGTGTCTTACAAAAAATGGTACCAATGGCAATATTACTTTATCAAGTTGTCAGCAGTGCTAAAATCCGCGTTTGCCCACCTAAAAATCAGGGATTGCCCTTTGAAATGAGAGTAGACGAACTATCAGTTTACCAAGACAGGGCTTAAGACTATCTTGGATTTTCTCTTTCTAGCTGATAAGTGCAATCCGTGCGGGAATTGTAGAAAATTCACTATCCAGGCTACCGTATCCCAAGACATCGACTACGGTGTACAATGAGCGAAAATAGCTCATAAACAATGGATATACTCTCTTCGTAATATCCTAGCGATCGCAACCCTATTTGATACCAGTTAGAAAAAAGAATGCGCTATCATACCTATGTAGGGACGTTCTGTGTAGGGTACGGCTGTACCCTGCACAGAACGCCTAAAGGCGAACGCCCTTACAATAGATTCATATGTTGCAAACATTTTTGAAATTGGTATACGTTTTGATAATTAAAAGCTTTACTAAACCCGGTAACTTTCAAGAAACCGGGTTTCTCCACGTTCACAAATTATGCGTTTGTCAAAACCCTTGGTAGGGGCAAACGGCGTTCCTCGCCCCCTCATACCGTTTCCTATCATGTCCGGTAGCATAACCTTAATATTGAAGAAGCCCTCCCCGCGAGCGGAGAGGAGTGTGGTGGGGTTCAGTGGTTATGAAAATTATGGTTAATTAACCGGACATGATATCACTTTAAAGTTGATACATTTAGGCAAGCAGAGGGAGCAGGGGATGCAGTTCTTGAGCGAATAGTGTCAATATTTTCGTTAAATGGTATAAATCATTTCTGAAGATGTCTATCTATGATCGCGATAGTTGCAGTTAGTTCTTCAAAAACAATATTGGCAGAATGTTTGATAGCAGGACTTAACTCCAGTCCAAAATCAATATTTTTAGCTTCAATTAAATAAACTGTAACATGTAAAGGAAAGTCATCCTTAAAGATTTTTCTGCCTGCGGCTAAAGCATGATCCCAGCGAAAATCGTGCAAATTATAACTGGGTTCTGGCAGTGCTTCGAGTTCTTTTCCGGGAACTCTAAACACAGCACCTGGTTCCGAACCCGTGGAACTAGCATCAATAATGACCAACTGTTTGCTTCCTCTTGCTTGAAACATTACTTCCATTCCTGCTGTACCACAGTCATAAACTCGCACATTAGGATGAGGATTTTCGGTAAGATATTGCTGTAGGCGTTGAGCAATTATGACACCTACAGCGTCATCACTACGATTAAGGTTACCGCAACCAATTATAGTTAGCATCTTATGTGTTTCCTGCAATACCTTCTTATACCGTTTTTCCCTTAAAGCTGCAATTTAGCGCTTTTCAGTTGTATCTCATACGCTCTCTCCCTCAAGAGCGTCATGATGGGCAACCATATCACAATTTTTGGAGATGGTCTTCTGTATGTGATTCAAACAATAACCGCTATAGAACCTCCCTCCATGAGCGCAAGCTACCGTGTACATACAAGACGAGCGGGGTGATTACAAGGGGGCACATATAGACAATGAACCACAACCGGAAGCACTCCTGCGGATTGATGAAGAATTAGGTGGGCAGTCATATATCACTGAGGATAAGTATGTCAAAGGTGCGCCAGAATTGATTGTGGAAGTTGCTTCAAGCAGTGCTGCTTACAATCTACTTGACTTGCTCAAAGCATATCGTCGCAGCGGTGTGCTTTGAGTATCTTGTTTGGCAAATCGCCGAGCAAAAGCTGAATTGGTTTAGTTTGCATCTCTGTGAGTATGTTACCTTAAAGCCCGATGACTCAGGTGTGATTAAGAGTCGCAGCACGAGCGTTCTACGCCAAGTGCGGCTACGAGGAGGAGGCGCGTATTCGCGACTTCTACGCAACAGGCGATCATAAGGTAGTATTCCGCAAAGTGTTGAACGTAGCCTAGACTACAGTTTGGGGCAATGGCGGATAAAGCTAAAACTATTGTATGGTAGGCGTTTAAGGTGTTCTCATAATTCCAAGCATATACAATTTTGCCAAAACAGCACAATCCCGCCTTGAGGAAAACTTGGCGATTTTACGATTCTTTGCAACGGACAGATTCTTCCCTTAGGGAAACCCTCGTGCAAACTGTCCTCGTCTAAGCGCGGCAGTTGCTTCAAGCCGGGGAACCAAGAGCGCCAGTCGATAGGGCGAGGGCTAACCCGACTGCAGCGCACAGCGAGCCAATACACTGCCTTGCCTACCCTACGGGAAGCAACTCCGCGTCTATGCATGAAGCTAATTCCGCGATCGCTCTCATATAGAATTGAAGCTTGTGGGGGAATAAAGTTATGAATTATGCGTTAGGGTTTGACATTTACGGAACGCTAGTCGATCCACTTGAGATGAATCAACATCTTCGTGCATTTGTGGGCGAAGATGCAGATCAATTTAGTGCACTGTGGCGCGAAAAGCAGCTTGAGTATTCGTTTCGACGAGGATTGATGGGTAAATATGAGAACTTTCAAGTTTGCACGCAACAGGCTCTCATATTTACGGCACAAACGATGAAGGTGGAAATTTCATCGTTTGCACAAGCAAAACTTTTAGAAGAATATCAAAATCTGTCAGCGTTTGCAGATGTGTTGCCTGGGTTACATGAACTCAAAGCGCAAGGACATAAGCTTGTTGCTTTTTCCAACGGTGCAGAAGAAACTGTCCGAACTCTACTTGAGCGCACTCAAGTTCTCGCGATTCTTGATAATGTCATAAGTGTAGACGACTTAGAAACCTTCAAGCCAAACCCTGCGGTGTATAAATATCTAGCACGTCGGCTGAAACGTCCAATGAATGAAACATGGCTAATTTCAAGCAATCCTTGGGATGTCATTGGCGCAAAGTCTGTAGGCTTGAAATCAGCTTGGATAAAGCGGACACCAGATAAAGTTTTTGACCCTTGGGGAATAGAACCAGATTTAGTTGCGACGACGCTGGAAGAATTGGCTATGAGTTTTAGGAAGTAAATATTTGTATCAACTTTAAAGTGAAACGGTATCACCCCGATCTGACGAACACCCCTCTCCCAAACTTGGGAGAGGGGCACCTGGAGAGGGAGAGAGAGTATGGAATTTAACTGAGAAACAATATATTACTATAGGCAAAAAGCGCCCCCCATAAGTGGGGAGCGCTTTTATTGCTTTTGTGATAGAGAAACGCGATTTTCCGAAGCGTCTCTAGATGATGATTAACCGTTGATAGCAGGTGCAGAGAGTGCAACAGGTGTAGATTCACCAGCAGCCAAGTCCAGAGGGAAGTTGTGAGCGTTGCGCTCGTGCATCACTTCCATACCTAAGTTAGCGCGGTTAATGATGTCTGCCCAGGTACTGATGACGCGACCTTGTGAATCAATCACACTGGAGTTAAAGTTGAAACCGTTGAGGTTGAATGCCATCGTTGACACACCCAACGAGGTGAACCAGATGCCCACTACTGGCCATGCGGCGAGTAAGAAGTGCAGTGAACGGCTGTTGTTGAATGATGCGTATTGGAAGATTAACCGACCGAAGTAACCGTGTGCTGCGACAATGTTGTAGGTTTCTTCTTCTTGTCCAAACTTGTATCCGTAGTTTTGTGACTCGGTTTCGGTTGTTTCACGTACCAGTGAAGAGGTTACCAATGAACCGTGCATTGCACTGAACAGTGCGCCACCGAATACTCCGGCTACACCGAGTTGGTGGAAGGGGTGCATCAAGATGTTATGTTCTGCTTGGAACACCAACATGAAGTTGAATGTACCACTGATTCCTAACGGCATACCATCACTGAATGAACCTTGTCCGATGGGGTAGACCAAGAAGACTGCGGTTGCTGCTGCGACTGGTGCGCTGTATGCTACACAAATCCAAGGACGCATTCCTAAGCGGTAGGAGAGTTCCCACTCACGTCCCATGTAGCAGAATACTCCAATCAAGAAGTGGAATACGACTAACTGGTACGGACCACCATTGTACAACCACTCATCTAAGGATGCTGCTTCCCAAATTGGGTAGAAGTGTAAACCAATTGCGTTGGAGGATGGAACAACTGCACCGGAGATGATGTTGTTTCCGTAAATTAAGGAACCTGCTACTGGTTCGCGGATACCATCTATATCTACTGGGGGTGCGGCGACAAATGCGATAAGAAAGCAAATGGTGGCGGCAAGTAGGGTAGGGATCATCAATACGCCGAACCAACCGATGTAAATCCGGTTCTCGGTACTGGTGATCCATTCGCAGAACTTGTCCCATACATTGGCGCTACTGCGCTGTTGTAAGGTTGCTGTCATTGTTTTTACGATTGCTTGATTTGGTTATGTATGTTAAGCGACTTTTTATTTCGCTTGAACTCATAATAGTTTACATTGGTTTACAAAAGCAAGGGGTCTTTGATTACTCTTAGTAATCATACTTATCAGGTTTACTTATAGTAAAATTCGCGACTCTATGCTGGAGATAGCTAGGAATCACGGCAAATTGGGTGGGTATCGAATCATGATGCACACTGGCGTACTCGGCTTGTGGCTAAGTCATATTTCTAATGCACCACTAGTAGAATGACACTGAGGGAAGTAGCACTTGAAGTTGTCCACAGCATTACCCCTTGAAGCATCGGTTTCCAACCAACAGCTTTCAGCATTCGCCGAGATAAACAAAGCACCAATGAGAAACAGCGTCAGCGTCAAACCTGCTTCAGAAATCGGTGTTACCACTGGCGACCAAGTTTCAAGTTGAGAGAGAAAAGTCCGTGCAACTGAGGCAAGGAGAAACAAACCGATAAACCAGGGTATTTGAGGTTTATGGGCTACATTCTCTCCAGACTTTTCGTGCTGATGTTGGAAAAAATAACTTGCGGCGACGGAGATGGGCACAATCCACAAAGCACGAGAGAGTTTGACTGCCGTTGCTGTATTAAGATACGGTAAGGGTAAAAATTAAGACACAAATTTTATAAATTTATCCGTAGAATCGATATAAACAAATTAGTATTTGTGAATGAATCAAGAGTGAATATTGCTATAGCTCGGTTATATAAACGAGTACTAGTACCGTCTCACTTTAAACTTGATATAATTAGGTAGCAGAGAAACCTATCATTTGTATTAAGCATTTTCTGAAATGGTATAACGGGTAAGAAATTTGTTATTTGCAAGTCCCTTACTTCACTTCAGCAAAAGCAAATTTGGCAATCTTACCTTTCTTAACCGCAACAATCACATCGTAAGTTGTGCAAAGAGATATTGTTGTGTTATTCACCTTACTATATAAATTAACCACCCTTCCGGCTCCACCCGCTTGAATCCCAATGGGTGTAAGGTCTTTGGCGTATAATTTACGCATCAATTTAGCACTACCAGGTTTACCTTTGACTGCAAGAAGTTGATTGATCTTTTGTTGGCTCGTTTCACCAGATGCTACCTTTACTTCTTGGGCAGATACTTGGGTTAGTGAAGGATAAATAGCTTTGAATGGAACATCCGAGACTGTGAACAGACCAAATAGAGCAATACTGGTGACCAAAGAAGTGAGTTTCATTTGTGATTCCTGATTTTGTTATGATCTCAACTATTCAAAGTATCCCAGTTGGTACTGAATTTCCTCTGAAAATTGCTGTATAGATTATCTGAATTTATCCATTGAAAAAACTTAGTGTTGACTCAGCATTTGCTCATAAATTTGGACGTAGGTATTTCTCTTGATAAATAAATACAAATCAAGATTTGTCAGCGTGTGGCTCAACGTAGAGATATCTACCGAGTTTTCCATTAGTAGAACTTCAACAAAAATTAAGACCTAATAGGAATGATAAAGTCAAATATATGTGGAGGTGTTAACTATGACCCAAGCACAAGCCGAACTGAAGCTATATACCTTTGATGAATTTATCGAATGGTATCCAGAAAACTCAGAAGTACATTACGAATTGCATGATGGGATGATTGTCGAAATGCCTAAGCCGAAAGGGGAGCATTCAAATTTAGCAGGTTTTTTGATTGAAGAATTATTAATCACAATTAGAGAGATGGGTAAACGCGGCATCTGGACTATTCCTAAAGAATCAATTGTTCAACCTAAAAATAATAGATCAGGTTATGAACCTGATATTATTGTTTTAAATCAAGAAAGTCTCAGTAGCGAGACACGTTGGAAAAAAGAATCCGTTATTCAAAACGCAACTTCGGTCAAATTGATAGTTGAAGTAGTTTCGACCAATTGGCAGGATGACTATTACAACAAACTTCGTGATTATGAAGCTATGGGCATACCCGAATACTGGATTGTAGACTATGCTGCTTTCGGGGGACGTATATTTATCGGCAATCCCAAAGTCCCGACAATTTTTATCTCCGAGTTAATCGATGGGGAATACCAAATGACCCGGTTTAGAGGTAGCGATTTGATTGTATCGCCAACTTTCCCGCAATTAAATTTGACCGTGCAACAGGTTTTTGACTCGATATCATATTAGTTTAATGTGCAACCTATTATTATTACTGTATATTTCCTCCCCGACTACCGCACGCGCTGCGAGTAGAGACAGGTAAAATCTGGGATATGGATGTTTTTCGTCACTACCTAAATTATCAGCTCATTCACGCAAAAGGTTATGTGCTACCCCTGAATCTTTGCGACGATAAGCTTCGAGGGCTAATTTACTTTAGTCACTGCACAAAAGGGATTTAAAGTTACGCTCAACAAGATAATGTTTGAAATATTTTCTCGTTTAAGTCACATACATAATTTTTTGAACGCCCTCACCAGGTGCCCCTCTCCCAAGTTTGGGAGAGGGGCACCTGGTGAGGGCGCAAATCTATAAGACACAACTGAGAATCACTATAATTCTTGACACATCGTAAAAAGTGCTGGCGCTTTGGCAAGCGAATAACTAACCATAATAGTTGCGCCGCACTCATCATTTTTTTCTTTTGTTTTGTTTAGGTCCTGTAATTGAACTAGATTGCGAGTAAAACTAAATATTTACCCCGTATTTCTTACCAATTTCACTCAGTTTGGCAAACTGTTCTTGCGATGCTTGAGTTAGCTTTTCTTCTGGCGGTTGTGATTTTTTCTTGCTTTGTGGGACTAAATACAAAACGTAGAGCGAAATAAAATCCACTATCAGCCCTAAACCAGGTAAAGCACGTTTGTCAGCTTCTTGTCCTGCGACAACAATTGCCATACCACCTTCTATGGTGTTCCTTGTCGCTTCTACAAATTGAGAGATTAGTTCTTGAATGTAATCTCCTGGAGAAAGATTCTCTAACTTTTGAGGATTTGGATCAAATTTGTATCCTGATGCGGTTGCTTGTTCTAAAACACACCACTGTGTAAACTCTTGCAGTGCTGCATCAGGAAGGTTCGGAAGGTATTGGTGTAATGTTGATTCTGACATAATGAATGGGGGGAGTGGGGAGTGTGCCGCGAGTTTTAATTTACATAACACCCTTGTAAAACCGATATCATGTGAAGCTTGTGAAGCCGAAATTTCCGTCCCACAGACTTCAAGGGAGAGTGCTGTCTCCCGCAGACTTCACATGAAATCAGCCCGTATAGGAGTTAGGGAAGCGATTCTGCCATAACTGCCAAGAGCTTTGGTACGAGGCGCGGAGACTCGGCTAAAAACGAGAGCCAGTGAATTACGCAGTCCGAAAACGTGCTAACTCTTCGCCGGTTTTAGCATCATGGGCGTGAACCGTGCAAACTAGACAAGAATCAAAAGAACGTGCGACATGACCAACTTCTACCGGATCGGTTGGGTCATTAATAGGTATGCCTACCAAAGCTTCCTCAATGGGACCGCGTATTCCTTCCGCGTCGCGGGGGCCGATATTCCAGGTACTGGGAGCCATAATCTGGTAATTTTTAATCTTACCGCCTTCTATTTCTACCCAGTGACATAGGGAACCCCGAGATGCTTCGGTTGCACCCCAACCGCGTCCATCTTTTTCTTTGGGTTTGATATACCAGGGGTCATTTAACCGGAACTCTCGCAAACAGTGTTCGGCTTGGCGATACAACTTGACAACTTCGTGAACTCGTGCTAGCTGACGTAGATGGATACTAGCACCACGCATCTCCTTGAAGGCATCTAGGATAAACCCGTCATAATGTTGCCAAGACTCACCATGCTTTCCACCGGCGACTAACTGACGTGCTAAAGGTCCGGCTTCTAAACGTCCGTAATCTTGATGGATCACAGCACTCGACCAAGAATAGGCGTTATTAAAGTCTTTGTCGTTCTTTTGAGTGGGTTTGGTTGTGCGATCAAAGGGATGAACGTTCTTTGTCCCTTCGTCATACCAAGAGTGAGTTGTATTCTCACGCACAAAAGTATGATCCATCAAAGTGTGAGTGTCGGTGAAGCTGTTGTAAACTCCACTTTTCATAATCATAGCAGCATTTCGGCCAGCAATTGTCGGCTTTTGGTATTTGTCTTCATGAGGTAAATATCCCCAGGTGATATACTTACCAACACCAGCGCCATATTGATCTAAACCGATATCTAAACCCATGCGCCAATAAAAACCTAAGTCAGATTCGCGATGATTTAGGTCTTCATCCAACCACGTCATGAAGTCATCATAAGTCTTGATTTCTTCGTAACGTTCTAAAGAACAACCCAACCACACTGGTTCTAACCAATTGGTACGGAAATACTCCAGAATCGCCCAAGCGCGAGTCATGTCTGTTAAAGTGGGAGCGCACATCACTCCACCAGGAACCATATAACTAGAATGAGGCCATTGACCACCTAATAGTGCATAAATTTCTACGGGTTTGCCAGAAATTGTAATGCCAATTTCGTATGACTTACCTGTAAAAGCGGCAAAGCGTCTACAAGCTTCTTCATAAAAGCGACTACTTCGGTATTTTTTGTTAGTTAAGTCAATAGCAAATAGACCGTAAAAATATCGGGGGATGCTTTGGATTGTTTCAACAATTTGACCCAAATTTCTAGCTAATATAGCGTTGCGTGGAACTTCTGTTTCCCAAGCGGTATCCAATGCCCAAGATGCACATGTCAGATGAGATCCGCCACAAATTCCACAAACGCGGGGTGTCACAATTAATCCTGCTTGGGGGTCTTTACCACGCAAGATTACTTCAAATCCTCGGAAGAGTTCGGCATGTGTCCAAGCGTTGATGACTTGCCCGTTCGCTATTTCTACACGGACATCTAAATCGCCTTCAACTCTCCCGACAGGAGAAATGTCTAATGTTTGAGTTGTCATGTTTGTTATTTGTTGATTGGGGAATTGGGGAATTGTTAATAGAACTTACGCAAATACGAATACAAGAGCGCTCTTGGTGAACCAGCGAGCATGAGGCGTTTTCCCACGCCCTGCTGTTAGTGCAGCGTTAGCGATAGCAAAGCGTTAGTGACGGAGGAGCGTCACCCGATCTCCCTTGTCTTCTCACTCGGGGAGACGCTACTTGTCACGCTTGCTTCCCCGTTCGCGTTCGCGAAGCGTCTCGAAGAGAAGCGTCTCGTTGGCGCAGCCTCTCCGACTGGAGTTGAGAAGCGTCTCCGACTGGAGTTGGGGTACGAGCGTCAGGGCGGTTCAATAAATTAAACTTTTTGTTTTTGCGTAAGTCGTTGTTAATTGCAGTTAACAATTAACCATTAACTAAACTGTAAAAAAGTCTTCTTCTGCCCAAGCTGGCATTGTATCTTTTGCCACCATCGTGAGGACAGCGTAGTCTTTCTTTTTGACTCCTGGCGGTAATTCTTTAGGAACTCCCATGACAGTTTGAGTTTTAAATACGGTTTTTGGTTCGAGGTCAAAGAAAGGAAATTCTGGTTCTGTACAACCTAAACAAGGCATTCCGGCACGGGTTTTGGAGGAGACGCGGTTCCATAAAATGCGGTTGCAAGAAGAGTGAGTCATGGGGCCGCGACAACCTAAGTCGTAGAATAGGCATCCTTTGCGCTGACCGAATTCGGCTGTGGTTGCTTTGTAAGCAAAGTGGATGTTGCGGGTACAACCTGTTTGGGTAAATGTGTTGAAGAAGGTTTGCGGGCGATGCAGTTCGTCGAGGGCAATGTCGGCTATTCTACCTGTGGCGATCGCAACTAATATTTGGGTAATCCAATCGGGATGACTGGGACACCCTGGAATGTTGATGACGGGTAATCCTGATCTTGCTCGGAAATGTTTTCCTAAAAAACCGCCTTCTTGACGTCTGAGAAATTGCAATCCTTGTGATTCGCTAGGATTGGGTGATATGGCAGGAATTCCTCCCCATGTAGCGCAGTCTCCCACCGCGACGACGAAATTCGCAACTTTGGATAAGTCAGCAAGCCATCGGTTCATGGGGCGATCAGCAAAACGATTCCATTCGCCTGTACCGTTGGGGGCGTTAACAACTGTACCTTCAAATACCAAAATATCTAAAGGTATTTTGCCGAAAACGCAATCCCACAAAATTTCCTGTAAGTTTGGACCTAGTTCAAAGCCTAAGGAAGGATGCCAAAGTACTTTAAAGCCGAAGTCGGCGATCAAATCGCAGGCTGTCGGTTCTTCAGCGTTGAGAAATGACATATTATAGTCACTATAGAATACAATTTGGTAACGATGACCGAAAAATGGTTTTATGGTCGGGTTTCAAGTCTCGAGCAACAAGAAGATCGCAATGCTCTCAAAAAACAACTAGAAAGGGGTAAGAATATTGGCTGCTCCTGCTTTTACTGGGATATTCAAAGTCGCACAACTGAGGTGCGTAATGGATTGCAGCAATTAATTGATGATTTAAAAATATTAGTAAAGGGAAGTGTCAGTGATTTAGTTGTGACAAGGATTGACCGGATTGGCTCATCCTCAAAACTATTTTACTCGCTGCTGGAAGTATTACGGAGTAAGGGTATTAAGCTAGTCGCACTAGACCAAACAATTGATACAGAAAGTTTGGGTGGTGAGTTGACGATTGATATTTTGCTGGCAGCTAGTAAATTTGAAATAAAAATGTTGTCTAGCCGTGTCTCTGCTGAACGTAAGCATCGTATGGTTCAGAGGAAAAGTCATAGGTTTGCGCCGTTCGGGTGGAAGGTTATTGATGATTCCTACGTCAAGGATGAAAGTTGGTGTGTTTCGCTACTGAATGGCAAGCGTAGTTTTAGGGTTTGGGAACTGGCTTTATTTATATTTGAAGTATTTGAAAGTTGTGGTAGTGCTAGAAAAACTTGCAATATATTAAATGAGATGTTTGGAGTATGTGGCAAGGTCGAAAAAAATACAAAATCAAAGAGGAATCATCGGATCATGTCTGATGATATCGAACAATTTGATTTATTTCCAAATCATAAAAAAACTTATCAACGATACCCTTGGACTGGCTTACAATGGTCCCCTGCTGGGCTGAAAAACTTCTTAGTCAATCCAGTACATGCAGGTGGAACACCATTTAACGTCACTACATCAAGTCCATCAGGCAAACAAATCAAGCATTTTGATCAGTGGGATTGTAACTGGGATACCCATCACGGGATAATGACGCGCGAACAACACGAACAAATAAAACGCACTATTCGCGGAAATCGACACAACAAGTGGGTTGCACGAAAGGAAGATATTAATCCATTCGCCAATTTATTGAAGTGTGGTAGATGTGGCGGGGCATTAACCCGCATGTCGTCCCGATGCGATCGCTTCGGGGCGTATACAGCTTACTATCAATGCACCTACTACTCCCTTGGACGTTGCGATGCTAAGGAAATGCTGAATAGTCGAAGTTTAGATGCACAAATAGCTGATTTGCTAGTTAGTGAAGCTAGTAAGTTAGCGAGCAAAGTAGATTTTGCAGAAGACAAGTATCTTGAACCCACAGAAGTGCGAGAACTGCGCGAAAGCTTAGCGGGACTGGAGAAGTTAACGACCAACCCTTTTGTAGAGAAAGCCAAAGATGGCATTCGCGATCAAATCGCTAGTATCTTAAGTCTGCATGAAAACAGCACAAAACGTAGCTTGTTGATTCGGGAAGAGTTGGTGCAGATGTTCCGTGATCGCGAATACTGGGACAGTCGAACATCTGACGATAAAAAACGAATACTCAACAAACTTGTCCGTCGTATTGTTGTTGACGGGCGAGTTGTTTTGGGTATTGAGTTTCTTTAGTTTCCTTTGGCGGACAATTTCTCGGTACTCGTCCAATTGGCGTAACCAAAACTCTTTCTCTGATTCGATTCTCATTTGTAGCGTTCTCTATCAATAAGTTTAGATTAGCTTTGAGGAGCAAAATTTCTGTTCAAGACGAACAACGAAAAACAAGATCCCCGACTTCTTGGGGAAGTCAAGGATCTTTGTCTTCACTATGTGCATTTGGCGTTACTGAAAGTGTAATATACGGAAAGAGCTAATGTTGAAATAAAACTTCAATTCCGTGTATGTTTCCACAAGGAGGAGGAGAAAATGGTTGAGCCACTCCCCCCAAAAAGAAGAAAACTAGACTCGAAACCTGGACAAAATCACTAAACCTTGGATGCCGTATTCTATTAGCTCTATTAACTGAATAGTCGTGATTAAGGCAACTTACCCAAAAAGAAGTCGCCTTACTCAATTGTATTCTGCACAACCTATGGAAAGTAACCTTGTTAGCCCGATCAATCTCAATCAATACCTGAATAAATCTCTATTGTTATCCAGTCGGCAAATGAGTTGGAATGGTATTTTGGTTGAACATTACCAAAATCCTCCTATTTTAGGTGAAGTTGAACTTCCTGCCCTATCCGCTCATTGTCTCAACTTACCCTTAGGGCAGCCTGTCCATTTGACCCAAAAAAGTGGCGATCGCCTGCATGAATCAATAGTTCAAAATGGTGACAGCATTTTTATTCCTGCTGGACAATCAACCTACTGGCGTTGTCAAGGACGTGATACTTGTTCTTTAGCGCTATATATTTACTTGCAACCGAAGTTAATTGAGCAAGTCGCTGAAGCATCTGAAATTGATAAAAAGCAAATTAACCTAGCAAGCGGTTTCGTTAAGCAAGACTTACGTCTTCAGCATATTGCTATGCTGCTCTTAGACGAATTGCGCTCAGGTGGAGTGATGGGTCAATTATACGTTGAATCATTGACCCAGGTGTTAGTCATTCATCTGCTGCGACACTATTCCACCTTCACACAAGTCATCACATCTGAGAATAGAACCTTAACTTATACCCAATTGCAGCAAGCAATCGATTATATTCACACTCACCTTGATCAAGATTTGTCACTGGTGCAAATTGCAGAAGTCATCAATATCAGCCCCACTTATTTTGCTAGTTTGTTCAAACGAGCTACAGGTAATTCTCCGCACCAGTATGTGATTCAACAACGGGTGGAACGGGCGAAAATGCTGTTGTCGAAAACGGATTTGACGATTTCGGACATTGCATTACAAGTAGGTTTCTCAAGCCAAAGTCATTTGACGCAACAGTTTAAACGATTCACCGGCATGACACCAAAGCAAGTTCGCTAAAATCATAAGAATCTGATAAAACGTTGTAAGAATCTGAAAGAAGTCGAGTATTGGAACTCATTACACTTCAGATAGTTAAGGAGAATCCAATGCAGCCATTACCAGATATAGAGCAACAGACAATCACTCAGATATTTACCACTTATTTATCGCTTATGGGCAAAGATGTTCAAGCCTGTGTAGACCTGTTTACTGAAAATGCAGTCGTTGAATTTCCATACGCCTCTGATACGCCAAACCGCTTGGAAGGCAAAGAAGCCATCTACAAATACATGAAAAACGCGCTAGCGCAAATGCAAAACTTGGTGTTTACCAACCTTCGTGTTTACCCAACATCAAACCCTAATGTTCTATTTGCAGAGGGTCATGGGGAAGCTGTCATTATTTCCACAGGTTGCCACTATCAACAAGATTATGTGATCCGACTGGAAACTTGGGAAGGTAAGATCATTCACTACCGCGAATATTGGAACCCTATGTTCGCGATCAAGGCGTGGGGTAGCACACAAAATTTGCACCAATCTTTCAATGCAGATGATGCAGAGTAAGGCAAGGAAGAGGAAAATTATGAAAATTGTGATTGCCGGCGCTTCTGGCAATATTGGACGACGCACTGCTGAGAAAGTTGTTCAAGCTGGAGCTGAGACTATTCTTCTGACACGACAGCCAGAGAAGTTAGCTGATTTAGTCACTCAAGGTGCTACAGTGAAGCCAATCAGCAGTGATGATACTCAAGGCTTGATCGAGGTAACACAGGATGCAGATGCTTTGTTTTGGCTGACCCCACCGAAACATGATGCACCCGGCTTACGCGATTGGTACACCCAGACGGCGATGACTGGGGCTAGAGCAGTGCATGAAAACAGCATTAAACGAGTTGTTAACATTTCTAGCTTAGGTGCAGGTGCAGCGGCAGATCTAGGCACAGTTACATTCGTCGGGACTGTTGAATCAATTTTCAACCAAACTTTCTCGAATGTGCTGCATCTGCGTCCTGGCTATTTCATGGAGAATTTTTTAGGGCAAGTCAAGTTCATTGAGCAAGATAACACCGTATATTTTCCCTATGCCAGTGATCATGATATTCCCTGGATTACCACGGACGACATCGGTGATGAAGCAGCAAAATATCTACTTGACGAGCGTTGGGCAGGGCAATGGACTCGTAATCTCATGGGACCAGAAAATTTAACCCTCACAGAAGCCACTGCTATCCTTTCACGAGTGCTTAATCGTTCTATTGAATATGTTCAGGTAACGGTTGAATCTATCCAGCAGCAACTTGCATTAGCTGGAGCAACACCTGATGTACAACGAGAGTTAGGGAATCTGTTTCGTGCTCTTGGCAATCTTAACGGAATCTATGCAACAGTACGAACACCTGAGGCTATTACGCCAACTACGTTTGAGCAGTTTGCAACACATAAATTACTTTCAAAAATCAGATCAACCACCGTTGGATACTAGTAGTCCACCACAGGAATGATAACAGGTTAAAAGTAGGATAGAGACAAATGCTTCGTATTCTTTCCCCAATAGGACTTTAACATCAAAAAAAACGTGTAGACAAAGGAGCGGTGAAGCAGGGTGCTAGAGGCGTTTTCCCACGCCCAGGTGAGTGACTGCGTTAGCGCAGCGATCTTCTCCCAAAAGGAAACGCTGCGCTAAGGCACTTACAAGAAAAAAAATACCCAACCTTGTCCCAGCCCTTTGGGCTGGGACGACCTCCACGCGCCAACTCGTACACCAACTAATTATTGAAGGTTGGGTATTTTTTTATTTGGATCTCCCTAACGATGTGTCTCTCCGGGAAAGCAAGCGTGACAAGTAGCATCTCTTCTAAATTTTGCGAAAATGCCGACATGGCAAGGCTTCTAAAAAAACTTTTTGGTTTACTGACCTTATAATAAGAATTCTAACTACACGGTTATGTATTATGGCAAGTTCGCGCTCCTAACTATACTAAAAGTTGGTAGTGTATTCCTTGATAACCAAATATACAACATTATTGCCCAGCGGTTGCCCTTTGAGGATTTGCTGGACCTGCGTTGCCGAGTGCATCAAAGACAAATTTGAAAACGTTAGAGTCTTTGTTGATGTTTGAGTGTTCTACGAGATCTGACGGAAAGTAATCCTGCAAAGTGATGTTTGTTATCCGCTCGGACTGGGATCTTAAAAAGTTATTTGTGTAGGGAACTACGATCTCGTCGAACTTAGTGCCAATTACTGTGTAGGATACAGGTCCTGGAGCATCATCACCCTCGTTCAGCGTTGTGAGAAATGTCGAGCCTTGTGCTTGCTCAGAGCAAGCCGGACCTGAAGGAGGAAGACCCACTCTAATGCATATAAGAGAACCCCCCAGATCTGATGCCGTAGAGCCGTAATTGGAAGGGGAAAGCGCGATCAGGTCGTCAACCTTATCTGCACCACCGAGAAACTTTATATAGTAGCGAGGCATCATACCGCCCTGACTATGACCAACGATAGAGACTTTCTTGGCCCCCGTCAGAGCCAACACGTTATCTACAAACACCTTGAGTTCTTGAGCCGAATCTTCTATAGGATCTGTTGCACGGTTACCATAGTTCAGGGCGTATACGCAGTAGCCTTTACTTGTTAGCAGGGGAGATAGTGTAGACCAGTCAAGCGAAGTTAGGGCAGTTCCATGTACGAGTATCACTGGTTCAGGATGAGCAGCACTTCTTTGGCAGTTAGGGTCATTTGCTCCTGGTGGCGCAGGAAGTTCGCTGGTCAAAAAGTCTGCGGAAGAAGAGGACGTTTGAGCCACACTGAGCCTATTTGTCAAGGCGATAGATAGTGTGACGAGCGACGCCATACCAAAACTAATTGTGGTTAGAAACTTGGTCTTCCTCCACAACTCTTCTTCTTGCTGTTTATGCGTACTGAAGGTTTTTTTCATCACTTTAATTGCGTTTACGGCGTTGCATATTGAGAGGATGATTTGACCTTATGTATCTAAAAATAGAAATAGCTATACTTTAAATCATAAAATATTTATATAATGTGAGCTTGAACTTTCAAGTAATGAATTACGGGAAACTTTCATTTATTAAGAATTCGGCGAGCGCACAATTTGAATTTTGCTTGTTAGTAAAGACATAAAATATTGGTATTAGCATTGAATAAACGACAGCTTCTCTTAACAAATATGGAAAATTTAGAATTAGCTTAGGCTTAGCCTGCTACAGGCATTGTTAGTTATAAAAAAGTTTGCGATCTGCGAGCGCAGATCTGCTCTCAAATTAATAAGCATTGTCTGTTCCCCATAAATAAATTTAAATTAGCTTTTAGTAGCATAATTTCTGTTCAAAACGAACAACGTATATGATGAGATATATTTAGCATTTGCTAATCTGTTGCTTTGAAGTATATTGGATAGGCTCTAATCCGGAAAGACTTGGTTGATAGATAAATTTCTGCGATCGCCCATCGATATAGAGGTCTTTTTAGCATGGTCACTTATCCCTATTAATATTCACTAACATATAAAAGTAAATAAGAATAGATTCTGCTAATGCAGCTACAAAACTTTCAAGTTACACTCTGGTACACAACTAAAATGATGTAACTAAATTAATCAAATAGGTTGGCGATAAAAAACAAAACTATGTGAAAAAATGTAAAACTGTCTGTATTTCGTTTGTAGTTGCGCTACTCTGCGAGAAGCAGAGTAGTACTCGTTCGCCCTTGGCGTCTCCCCTCGGGAGAAGACTTACTAACGCGTCTACAGCGCTCTTAGCAACTACAAACAAGTAATAAATATTTACATCCACCTACTTAATCTTCCCTTGAAAGTTAACTATACTTCAATGATTATTGAATTGTTACAGAGTATTATTTGTCTGATATAGCATTGTCCAAAAGTAAATCTCAGCCGTGGGGAAGTGAACCAATAGATCTCGGAATAGGACGACCTGATTTCCGCCTTCTTCCTCTTGCAGAACTTCAACAAGCCGCTGCACACCGATGTTCTTTGGCAGATACAACATGTCTCCAGTACGCGTCAGAAGCTTCTGGTAGCCCTTCACTACGCGGGCATCTCGCCGACTTTCTCATCCGCCATTACGGTTCTGTAGTGCGTCCAGAGCGACTTTTTATCACTGCTGGTGCATCACATGGACTTGATCTCATTTCCGGACGTTTTGCTCAACCTGGGGATACAGTATTCGTTGAAGCCCCAACATACTTCTTGGCGCTGAAATTATTCCAAGCGAGGAACTTGCGTATTGTTTCTGTTCCAACCGATGCCGAGGGAGTCGATGTAGTCGCCTTAGAACACTTACTTGAAGTAGAGAAACCAGCATTTCTCTACACAATTCCCATACATCACAATCCGACAAGTGTCACGCTATCAGTGGCACGGCGGAGGAAGCTGGTAGAATTAGCGGAAAAACACGAATTTTTTATTGTTGCCGACGAGGTTTATCAACTCCTCAATTACGAAGGAGAGACCCCTATACCGTTTGCCGCTTTAGATAACAGCCGAGTCTTCTCTTTAGGATCATTCTCAAAAATACTTGGTCCAGGGTTGCGGCTTGGTTGGATTGAGACAGAGCCGGAGCATTTTTCTATACTCAGCCAATGCGGTGTTATTCAAAGTGGTGGGGGCATCAATCCATTTACTTCGGCAATAGTCGAAAGTGCGATTACGTTGGGACTACAGGATGCATATCTTGCTCGCATACGTGAGGTTTATCGCCACCGATGCGCTCATATGATCCAAGTTCTCGACGACGTACTTCCCAGAACAGTAAGTTTTACGAAACCTAAAGGAGGCTTCTTTCTATGGTTAAAACTCCCCCAATCTATTAATAGTAACGACTTACTTACAGAAGCTCATGCTTTCAAAATTGGGTTTCGTCCTGGAACGCTTTTCTCGCCAGAAAAGGATTTCACAAATTTTTTGCGGATTAGTTTCACTTACTACAATGAAACTGAACTTGAATGGGGTTGCAAACAACTCGGACATTTATTGGCTAGTCATTTACGATAAATTGAACCACAGCAACAATCCCCGAATGACAACAATTAATTAAACATGTAGCCCCTAACTACCCCTAGGGGGCTATTTTTCTTAAGAATATTATATC
>JAQYWO010000123.1 GCA_029379215.1 Rhizonema sp. PD37 | reverse complement strand
GTATTGCGATCGCACGGTACAATAATTTATAGAGTTTTAACTCCTGCTTAATAAAGTTTGATTAATAGTTTCTTATGCCCTACAGCCAATTTACTATCGAGAAAGTGAAGCGGGATTTGAAACTCACCATTGTTGAGGGGGTTAGATTTTTTCCAGATACAATTGCACCGATAACCCCTAGTTCCAGGCTAGAAACAATATTAGAAGATTTGCCTTGGGCAGTAGCAGTAGGTACAGAAAAAGCTCGTTCCGAGGTAATAATTAATCCTGTACTTTTGGAGATGCGACGCATTCTCAATAGAGAAATCAGCGTTTTTTCCGGGGAACAGTTTGATGTAGATATAGATGCAGGGCTTAATGGAGTCTGCGATTTTTTAGTTAGCCGATCAAGAGAACAATTAACTGTAGAAGCTCCGACTATAGTTGTTGTCGAAGCAAAAAAAGCCGATTTAAAGTTGGGACTGGGACAGTGTATTGCTGAAATGGTTGCTATGCAACGCTTTAATGAAGCTTATTGTCAACCAATTTTAGTTGTTTACGGATGCGTCACTAGTGGTACACAATGGCGATTTCTCAAGCTAGAGTCACAAGTTGTCACAATAGATTTGAATGATTATCCTTTACCTCCAATCGAACAAATTTTGGGTTTTTTGGTTTGGATGGTGAAAGAAGGTTGAAACTGGCGTCCCCAAAACTCACCCTGCCATTAAAAATGGTGCTTTACGGCTGCATCTTACACAGTCTTGGAGTGGGTAAGGGTTTAATCCAGATAATATCTGGGTACATCCAAGATGATCTAAAACCTGCCCTTACACGAGTTATGTAGTCCATCAATACGAAAACTGCTATAAGATACCCTAAACAGCGCCCAGTGTATATTTAGTTTTAAACTTATACTGTCCATACTCTTGAAGCTAAACTCGCCACACGCCAAGGCTTCACCTTGAGTTCCCCTCTCCTGAAATATCACATACTAACGATATCGCGCATCTTTTAAAGCAAGTGAATGGGAATCATTAATAGCAAGATTTAAAACTTGCTCAACATCCAATAGAAAGATTGTGTTTGTGACACCGTTGCGGGATAGAACAGCTGCATGGCTGACTAAATCGAGGAGAGTTTTGGGTTGACGAGCTGACTTCGGGAGCGATCGCATCATCTCGTCAGGTAACTCTAGTAAATCGGGTGGTTGATCTACCCAAATTCCGCAGAAATGCCGATCTAAATTGCGGACAATTACTAAAAAACCTTCAGTTGCGTTTTTTTGAGATAAATTATTAGCTTGTAGAGACATAGGATTTTGAATCTCTCTATCTAAATAGTCATGCAAATCCAAAACCTTAATAGTATGCCGACCTATATGGGCTAATCCCAATGTTAATATTTCCTTTTTGGCAATAGAAGAACAGTTCACTACTTTCATTACATCATTAATTAGTAATGCAATTCGATAATAGGCAATTTTAAAAACAATAAACTTTTCAACTTTAGACTCGTTGTACATAACTTTAATTCAATAAAGGTTTGTGTTCAAATGCCGCACTTTCAAAATCTTTAAATAGAAAATCTCTCTGAGAAAGTTTGCCCATGAGTGAGTGAAACCAAAGAATCTCAAGAGCAACGGTTTCCCGTAGGAGAAGGGTGTTTAGCCGGGATGTTCAACAAGTAAATCTTTCACTGCCGTCAGTAGATTGTGTTCTAAATAGGGTTTTGTCATATAGGCGGTTGCACCGTAATCAGTAGCAATTTGGCGGTATTTATCACCACTTCGAGATGATAAAATGACAACAGGAATTCGCGCCAACATATTGTCTTTCTGACGGTATTTGAGAAACTCAAACCCATTCATTCGTGGCATCTCAATGTCACAAATGACTAAATTAATACCTTTATGCTGTTCGAGTTGCTTGAGTGCTTCATAGCCATCCTTTGCTTGAAGCACTAGATAACCAGCTTTTTGAAGTATCATCACTAAAGTTTGACGTAAGGTAATTGAGTCATCTACCACAAGGATGATTTTATTTTGTTGAGCAGGGATCGGTTCTGTAGACGGAATTAAGAAAGCCCGAGTTTGGATTGGTAATTGTTTCTGTTGACTTGAAGAAAATCGAGAGGGTATTGAAGAGACTGTGGTAAATTTTCCCTTAACAGAGGATGTTGGAGACAAACGAGTGAACTCATGACGGCGATTTCTCTGCTGCTCCTCCACATGCTGTATGAGAGCGACTATATTCAGCACTAAAGTCAGGCGACCATCAGCTAAAATACTACCACCATAGATATAGCTGGGTGGTATAATCATTTGACCTAGTGGACGGATTGTTAATTCTTGCTCCCCAATCAATTGGTCTATTTCCAAACCAATCAGCTTATCCTGGTAATGAATCATAATGACAGGCATTATTGACTGCTCCCCTGAATGTTGAGGTGGCTGAGAAAGTATTGGGTTTGGCAACCAGAAATAGTTCAGTATCTTTGAGAGTTGATAGATAGGAACGAGTTGTTGATCAGCACCTTTACTTAATTGAAGAACTTTCCTACCTTCCCAGGCTCTGATTTGGTGTTCTCGGGGAATTAAAATTTGCTCGATATCATTTGTGAACAAGGCATAAGTGCGATCGCCTGCCTGACAAAGAAGTAATTTTGCTATTGTTAAGTTGAGCGGAATTTGAAGTGTAAATGTTGTGCCTTGATAGCGCTCGGAATATACTGTTACTGAACCTCCAAGGGCTTGTAACTGAGTTTGAACTACATCAAGCCCAATGCCCCGCCCGGAGAGATCGTTGACTTGAGAGGTGGTCGAAAAACCTGGTTCAAAGAGCAAATTCGTTAGCTGAACTTCATCAAGACTGCTGACCTGTTCCTCTCTTAAAATTTGACGTTCTACTGCCGTGGCGCGAATCTTATCAAAATCTAACCCTTGTCCATCATCCCTGACTTCAACGATCAAATATCTATCTTGATTGTAAGCGCAGATTTCAATTTGACCTTTCTCTGACTTCCCCCATTGTTGCCTAATAGTAGGGGATTCAATACCGTGGTGAAAACCATTGCGAATCAAGTGGAGTAAGGGATCGAACAGCTTTTCTGCCACAATTTTATCTACTAAGACTTCAGTGCCATGAAGCTCTAGGTTCACCTGCTTGTTATGCAGCAGTTCTAAATGCCGTAAAAGATGACGAAAGCGACCAAAAATATTTCCTAAAGGTAACATCCGCGCTTCCATAAGTGTTTCATAGGTGCTAGTCAACAATCGACGTTGTTTTTCCAGTGTCTCACTTGAGGAACGAGCAAAGAGTTCGATCTCATCAGCCGTTTCTGTTAATTGCACAACGTCTTCTTGAACTGACTGAATGAGGCTCTGGAATTGGTTATAGCGGTTGAGTTCTAGGGGATCGAAAGAATGATTTTGCTCAAAGTTGCTTGGAGGAAAACCCTCTGTGGCAAACTTTCCATGAGGGATGTCTGATTGTAAATTATTGAGTGGTGCTGTTGTTGTCGGAAATTCTGGACTCTCAGTATTTAAATATAATCCAAAATTGTTGATTTGCTGTGGTTTTGGGATGAGGTGGTTGGACAAATCTTGTAATTGACTGAGCCGTTGCTGATGTTGCTCGATCTGGGCAAGGATGACTCGAACTGTAGCCTGTAATTGTTCGTTCTGTAATGATTGGCGGTTTTGGTTGGTAAGCAATTCTCCAATAGAGTAATTCAGATAATCTAAATGCTTAACTTCAACTCGGATATTTTGAAACCATGAAGTTTGGTTTTTCTCGGAAAAAGCGGTTGAATTAGTAGCTTCTGGGCTCGGGATTGGAGATATGACTTCCTCCTGTTTGCTATCAGATTCAAAGCTTTGATCTTCTAAAACATCCCCAAACTCCTCGTTGCTATTAGATACAAAGGTGGTATCCTCTAAAAGATTCGCATCTAGTTGCTGGGTTATCGTTTGCTCTTGATTTTGCTCCGGCTTGTCCTCTAATTCCCCCCAAATTGTCTCAAAAAGAGGGTTTGTTGACTCTTCTTGCTGTGATTCACTCCAACCCAACTCTAAACTCTCTAACTCACTCAACAAGCTGGCATCTAAGTCTTGTGATTCACTCAACCAGCGCTCCGCTGAGTCACTGTGAGGCTGAATAGCCACCTCAGCAGAAACTGATATATCTTGAGTAAACACAACATCCGTATTTTCACTAAATAAAAATGATTCACTAAGTTGTTTTAATAACAAAGAAGGTTGACCACCTTGGCGGCGATCGCCATTGAGAACAGCTTTTTGTCCGTTCTGGAAGTCCATCAGCGCCTGACGGGCTATAGTCACGGCTTGTTCTGGATAGGTATCCAAAGCGGCAATCGCAGCAGAGGCAATAGCTCCAAATCCAGGTAAATTTAAGGATTCACCTAAGCCGAAGAAAACCTCCGCGCTTTGTAAGAGCGTTGTGGCGATCATTGCTGGATTGGCAGTGGCTAATGCGGCAGCAAGATCTTTTAACCGTTGGGTAACACCTAATTCAAAGATCGACTGCGTAACGTCAAAACCTAATTCTACGGAATTGGGTATGTAAGCATCTTGACCAAAACAATCACCAAGCCGTTCCTGCAATTGTGTAAAAATTGCTGCAGTTCTATTAAGAATCTCGGCGTCATTAATTTTTTCGTTTGCCAATGCAGAAGTTACGCATAAACGGAGACACTGATAAATTTCAAAGATTAAAGCCTCAACTTCTGAGTCAATTGAAAAGTCAGGTTTGCAGATTGCCTTGAAAATATCTTCCAATGAGTGAGTCACAGTTTTGATCGTTTCCAACCCAACAGTTGCAGCTGCTCCTTTCAAAGTATGAGCATTCCGCATCAGGTTGTAGACTTTGTTGATACTGTAATCTTCTTGAAGACTTAGCAATCCTTGTTCTAAAGCTTGCAGCAGTTCTGGTGCTTCCTGGAGAAAGTAGTGGTAGCTTTGCTCGCGAATTGTTGGATCGATCATAAGGGGGAGTGAAAAGTGTTTGAAGTGGAAAATGTTTGGAGTGGGGAAGGTAGTAGTCTGTCAACCTAAAATTGACGGGTTAAGGCAAGCAGTTCTTAGGCAGGGGAAGCAGAGGAAGCAGGGGGGGAAAGAGATTTTTTTTGGTGCTGTTAACGGGAGCAAAATTGACTTGACAGACTAGTAGATGAGGAAGCAAATCTCCCTTTGTCTCCCTACTGTCTACTGGGATACCACTAACGCAGTGGCTTCTCCTCACTCCCCTCTTCTGTTGCTAATCGACTTTAAAATGATCGGCACTGCTTTGAAGGTTTTGCGACATTGCTAGAAGATCCTTGAAGGAGGAGGAAATGTCGATAGAATCATCTGAGCTTTTGTGAGCAATTTGTGCGACATCAATCATGGTTTGCGTCACTAATTGAAATTGCTCTGTTTGTACCTGCGTAACTTGGGTAATGCCTTCTACAAGCTCGCTAATTTGCGTTGTTGCTTTAGCGATCGCATTCAAGTTCTGACGGACATCTTGAACCATTGCGGTTCCTTCTGCAACTTGCTGAATGCTCTTCCCTAATGCTACAGAAACCTCAGATGTCCCTTCTTGAATGTTCTGCACAAGCTGTTCAATCTCGGTTGTTGCTTCTTGTGACTGACGTGCCAGAGTTCGCACCTCATCGGCGACAACACCAAAACCACGTCCGTACTCTCCGGCTCTAGTGGCTTCAATCGCCGCATTCAAAGCGAGTATTTGGGTTTGAGTTGTAAAATTTCTAATCATGTTCACTACCTTGGAAACTTTCTGGGAAGATTCCGAAAGGCGCGTGAGCCGATTGCTGGTTTCCGCCACCGTCTCCCTAATATTAGCAATTCCATTTACCGTGCGGTTCATTGCCATATCTCCTTGGCGAACGGTACGGTTGGTAACCTGCACTGCGGCTTCCACCTGTAGGGCGTTTGTCCCCACTGCTAATGTGGAATTAGCCATTGTCTGGACGCACTCTAAAGATTGGTTAAGTGCCTCATACTGCTGCTTCGCTTGAGTGGCAAGATCGGATATAGAGGATTCGTTCTTCAAAGTCGTCTGGGCGACTTTTCTGGAAGCTATTTGTACTTGCTTCACAATTTGTCGCAGCCTAGCTAAGGTATTATTGTAGGCATCTGCAACAGTCCCGACTTCAGTTTCTGTGACAGGCGCACGAACTGTCAGATCTCCGTTCAACGCAGGGCGTACTGCTAACAGCAATTGGACAACCTCCTGCTGCAATTTCTCCTTAGCCGTTTTTTCTCTTGTCCCAGCTTCTGCCAATTGCTGTGTTGAAGAACGCATCTGCTCCAAATATTCTGCTTGAAGGAGCGCCAAACCGATATGCACACCGACTTGAGATAGCAAGTTGATATCTATTTGCTCCCACTCGCGCGGTCCATCATTTTGATAAGCTCCTAATAACCCCCAAAGTTGATCCCCTTTAGATATGGGTGCAACCATGTAAGCTGAGGTTCCCCACTGTTCTAGTAGTTGGAGTTGGAATTCTTCGTGTAAAGATATGCTCTGGTGTGGAGGCATAAAATTTCGCGTCTCTACATGGCGATATCGACCAGATCTCACATCTTGTAGATGAGACTCTTCGCTTTTGGCTAAGTCCGTTCCGACAATTTTGATCCAGTCGCTACCAACATCCTCCATGATAAATTCACCACTCCAATCTGGATTAAAGCGATAGATTGCGACTCTGTCAGTTTGCAACTGTCTCCTGACTTCTGGAAGAGCTTGTTGAAATAGCTTCTCAAGCGAAAAGTTTTCTTGAATCAGGGATAATTCCAGTTTGTTGATCAGCCTACTGTAGCTTGTTCCCCGTTCTAATGACTTAGCTAGCTGTTGTGACTGCACGCGCAGTTCCTCAATATACTCAGCTCGTTGTATAGCCACCCCAAGTTGAGTGCTAATTTGAGTCAGTAACTTGACTTCACTCTCTTCCCAATGCCTGCTCGTACTGTGTTGAAATGCTGATAGCAACCCGATCAATTTTTGCCCCTGCATAATGCCAACAACTGCACAGGCTTTGACGCCAAAGTTCTCTAGTGCTTCTACATGGCAATCAGTCAGTTCGGCATTGTAGACATCATCGACGACAAAGGGTTCGTTGTTGCGGAATCTGCCGCCTTGATGTTCTTGCAAATAAGGATCTTCCCAAGCACTACCCACTAATTTCGGCCATCCTCCTGACTCAGATTCAAAAATGAAGTCGCCAAAATAGTTTGAGCGGAACTTGTAGATTGCTATTCGCTCGACTCCTAGTAACTTTCGGACTTCAAGCGTAGTTGTCTTGAAAATGGCGTTAATGTCCGACGAGTTGCGAATTTTGTCAATGATTTTGGTGACTGTTCGCTCGCGTTCTGCGGCTTTAACTAATTGCTCTGATTGGGCTTGAACTTCCTCTAAGTAGAAAGCACTACTAAACAAAGCGGCAATCTGTTTGACAGATTCTATCTCAAAAACTTGCCACTGCCGTGGTTCGGTGCATTTATGAACGCAGAGCAATCCCCACAGTTCGTTTCCTTTCAGCAATGGCACAACGAGGTTTGCTCGAATTTGAAACTGAGCCAGAAGCTCGACATGGCAATTTTTCAATGTCCCATCTTGGATGTCGGTAATCACCTGAACTCTTCCTTGGGCGTATTGGGAAGCAAAATCTTGCCCAAAGCAGTGTTCGTGAATCTTGATGTTCAGCATTGAATGATAGCCTAACGCTACATCTTCGACGATCATGGCTCCATCATTAAAGTTAGTCCCCGGCTCAAAGCGAAACACTCCTACGCGATCAGCGTTAAGTAATTGCCGAACTTCTTTCACTGTTGTCTTAAAGATCGTATTGAGATTCCAAGAGGAGCGGATCTTATCGATTGCTTTGGAGAGATATTGTGCCAGATCCACCTGTTTTTGCATTTGAGTGCGAAATTCCCTTGTCTGCAGAACTAAAGTCAGTTCCGTGACGATCTGGTAGAGTAAACTAATTTCCCCTTCCTGCCATTCGCGATCGCTCTTACATTGGTGTACAACCAGCAAGCCCCACACCTGCTCCTCCAGTTTAATTGGGATACTCAGACTGGTTTTTACCTGAAAATTTTGCAGTAGTTGGAGTTGGTAGTGATTCGGCTCCGTTTGCTCGGCATGATTCTGGGCGATCACTTGATGTTGCTGGTAAGAGCTTCGATTCTCAACACCAAATGCGATCGCTGCTAAAGTCTGACTCCGGCTAGGGGTATAGCCAAACAATATTGATTCAGCAATAGCCGTCCCCTGTTTTTCTGATTCAAAGCGGTAAATTAAAGCTCTATCTACGTGTAAATACTGTCGCAACTCTATCAATAAAGTTTTAAAGACATCATCTATATTCCCTACTTGACGCATCCGAGTGGCAATAGTTGACAACCACTCCCGCTCATGCTTGCAATCTTTTTGGCTAGCAACAGCCACATTAGCCTGAGATGCCTGCAAGTTTTTAATCCAATTTTCCAATTGGATAACTTTTTCCATACTTTCAGGATTAGCCTGTTCAAGGTCTGCTTTAATAGCAGTCACTAATGATAAAGCTTGAATAGGATTGATACTATTACCGTTTGTCTCTCTACCATTTTGACTAAGCGTTTGCCTGTGTTGTGATTGAGTGTCAAATGTGTGCATATATTGATCGAGTTCCTATATTGCCATAGCAATACTATGTATTTTGATTGCAGTTTCTGAGCGTGTGCAAGAACAGAGCAAGAGAATTATAACTTCAAAGCCTTCTAACTCCTGACTCCTAAATCTTTCCCTCTCTGATGTGTCTGCCACAAAGGATATTGAGTAATAAAAGATATATTTAAGACAGTTCCACCGCTTCCAGGTAAAGATCCCAAGACAAAAGGCTGTATATGGGGAGGAAATAAGCCGATCTCTGATGGATGGAGTTGCTGTAAGTCGTGTGATTCGATATCGTTGACTTGCTCTACCACCAAACCTACAGACTGGTTATTCACTTGAACTACGATAGCTAAAGGAGAACCTGCCACAAAACTTAGCGGTGGATAACCCACAAGATGGTTTAAGTCAACTAACCAGAGCATTTCTCCCCGCCAATTGCCAATGCCCAAAACGCAACCGGGCATTTCCGGTACGGGTAGAATCTCTGCTATGTCCAAACTCAGAATTTCTCGAATTTGTTCTAGAGGTATTAGTGCACTGTCTTCGCTACCAAGAGGAAAGCGGAGCAACCGAGATAGTTCAGAAACATGATTTTCAGGGGAAAGTGTATCTAAACTCAATAAATCAAAGTCAAGTGAAGTCAGCATAAATCTCTTTTTTTAAATGCCAGTTAAGAAGGCAGCTATGCACCTGTGTTCAAGATCTCCCCATAAATTTCCGGAGCATTGTACTAAATAAGGACACAGTATTTAAGAGCATTACGCCAAAACAAGCAGACGTATTTTCAACTTTATTCATAAATAAAATTAGGGGCTGGAAACCCAGAGACGAAGAGTTTATTAATTCATTCCTTTTTGCCCCCTACTTTCTGCTATCTGTTTTTCTTGAGTCAGTTTCTGAATTGTTTGAAGCAGTGTTTGCTGATCTACTGGTTTTGGTATGTAGGCATCGGCTCCTAACATTGAACCCCAGAGTTTATCTACATCGGTTCCTTTTGTTGAGCAAATCACCACTGGAATCTGTTGAGTACTTTTATTAGTCTTGATTTCGTGGCAGAGTTCAAACCCGCTTTGTCCCGGCAAAATCACATCGATAATCATCAAATCTGGTTTTTGCGATTGGAGTTTAATTAAAGCTTCTTCACCACTGGTAACACTAACTACCATCAATCCTGCCAGCCTAAGAGTACGTGTCAGCATCTCAGTTTCTGTCAAGCTATCTTCCACCAAAAGGATTGTAATCATAGACTTTTTTCCGGCTCCACTTGTGGAAGGTTCTGGTTTTTTGACATAGTCCGAATCTTCTGTATGTGCGCTCCGATTGTTGTCTTTGCTAAATACTTGTCGGCAAATCTCAGCACCTTTTCTCGCTCAATAGGCTTTGCTAAAAAATCGGTTGCACCGACCATCCTTGCTCTCACCCGATCTACAATTCCGTCATTACTTGTAAGAATAACTATTGGCGTGTCCTTAAAAGCTGAGATGCGCCGAATTTGAGAGCATATTTCGTACCCATTGGCAATAGGCATGACTAAATCTAAGAAGATCAAGTCTGGTTTTTGCTCTAGCAATATCAGCAATGCTTTCACGGGATCTTGAATATTGATAAACCGATAGCTAGCTTGAGTGAGAATGTTACTCATTTTTAGACTATCGTTCTGATTGTCATCAATACAGGCCACTAAGGGAGCAGGAGCTATGGGGGTGGGAGGATGTGGGGTTGTCACTTTTTCCCGTACTCCTTGTCTCCTCTCCTCTTTCTTAAAGTCCTCAATCTCAATCAGTTTGATCGCTCCAATATGAATGTAATGCACGACTGATTGGGTGAGAGGCAAAAGCTTCTGTTTTAGCTTGTGCGCTAAATCCCTTAAACTCCAATTGCCATCTGCCATAGAGACAAAGTTGCTGTATGCAGCTGCAGAAGTTCGCTGTCGCAATTCTTCAGTCTGCAGAACCACAGGACTCAAATTTGGAGAATATTCTGCCAATCCTGCTTTCACCCAGGTTTCCCAATTATGCATTGCTTGCTGCCAAAGGTGCTGACCAGGAAGCAAAACTAATGGTGAATTTACTGCGTCTGTCGTATCTTCAGGAGTTAGTTTATATATTAGTTGCTTCTGTGTGTGATAATGACGTACTAATTGTTCTGAATACTGTTGAATATCAAACAGAATCTCTTTTATTTGACCTGCAACGATCGCCGCCATTTGCTCTTGCTGGATTTTTCCCTGTCTGACCAAGACTGTCAAAGCATTATAATCCCAAAACTTACCTGGTATTGATTGTCCAATATTATATGTGGGCAGTTCAGGACACTGTAAAGACACATGGCGACACCAGAAGCGCTGCGGATGCACTGAAGTTGTACAGCCAGTTAAACTACCTTGGTGGAACTCTAAACTCCACGATCTCAAAAATTTCAGTGCTTCAACATCAAAGTCTAAATCTAACCGACCCGTAAACCGCTTTTGGCTACAAACGAGAATTAGCTTTGTAATTTTCTCTGTGGAAACCAACTGATGAGTAGTCATGCTTTTTTGATTTGGAGTACGCCATTCTTTAAAGCACAAATCACTAGCTTACTTCTCTACGTGACTTCTGCAACGAAAGGTGATATTCAGCTATATTAGATTTTTACTAAATAAAAATAAACATTAGCAAGCTTAAGTATATAAACAAAAAGTTATGCAAGCTAAGAATATACTTAACTTACTCCCCTAATGTTTCTATTGAGTGTTGATGTTGTGGTTATTATACTCCGTATGCCGAGACTAAAACTGAGATTCTAAACCGGATATTTATGATAATATCTTATAATTAGCTTGACAATAAAATACGTCACATAAACACATCTTATAATATTAAGAAGATATTCTTATAACAGATTTTAATTAACAAAGTTCCTCAGTTGAAAGGCTGATCTTCAGGCTAAGTCATAAAATTAAAGTTTCACCACACGTAGAAATGTGATTAATATTATTTATATATAGCCATCCTGAAAGATTTTGGAAAGCATGAAGACCAGATTTTTGAGTGGACGTGAGTTTCAAAATACACAAAATGTACTGAGTACTATCGCACACCCATCTGTTTTGACTCCGATACTGATTGCCAGAAAGTTATGTATGAAATGATACGTAGCATTATTTCAAGCTACTCCGACTAAGTCCTTTCTGAAGAAATCAGTACTAGCTGAGCTATTTTGGGCAGTGGGTATAACATAGAAGAGGGATTTATGGCAACTTTTTGTGATGAAAACATTAATATCTTCTTATCCAGAAATTAAAGAAAAGCTGAAATCTCAACTAGAAGCTAAAGAGACAACTGAACAAATTGTCAAGATACTTCAGGATGAAATTAGCAAGCTAGTAGACTTTAATGGTGATTACATCCTTAGCATGACACCAAGGCAGGCACGCCTTGCTACTGTGATGTTAAACGATCTCAATCAATACACTAGTATTTTGGGATTAGCCAAACTGCAAGATTCTACCCCAAACGCTTCAGAAAAATCCAATAGCAATGGCTTGAGTGAGCTCACCTCTACTATTTCGCCTTTGACAACAATTTTTCAGAAAGAAAACAATTTGCAGGCGTTAACACGACGAGTACAGAAAAGCCGTGATGTGATCAGCAATATCCTTGCGGGTGGTGTGGCGGGAACGCTGGCAGGAGGTTATTTGTGGGGGTTAGTAGGGGCAATTACAGGAGGAGCGATCGCCAAAATAGTTCAGCCCAAGATGTCACCTGAGAACACAGATATTCCTGTACTACCGGAATCTCGTCAAAACGAGATTAAAATAACTATAGATATTGATAAATTACTCGATCATCTCTATCAAGCTTTTCAATCAATTGACATGACTGTTGCGGCTTATGGAGCAAGAGAAGAGAAAACACTTAAACCAGGTTTAGAAAACGATCTAGACTTATTAGAGTACTTACAAGACTTGATGGCGGATGCGTTAGATGAACAAACTCAACTTCCAATTGCTGTACGTAGACGCATCGAACAGGCTGCAACAATTTTGAGACACTACGGAATACAAGCACGAGTTTATCAATCTAGTGAGGAACAGGATCAGGGAATGTTCTACTTTGAACCAAGTCTCAATCCGGAAATCACAGATTATATTACCCTAAAGCACGCCTTTGTTAAAGATGATCAAGTCCTCTTGCCAGGTTACGTAATTGAACCTCATAACAATTAACAATTAACAATAATGCAAGATTATCACGATATTAAAATTATTGGATTTGATTTGGGACACGGAGAAACAGCTCTTACCTGGGTGCGTGCAGATAATCAAGAGACATCTCCTCAAAGTCTGCTCATTAACAATAGGAAAAGCCAAACAACTGCTATTGCCCATCATCCAAAAAAAGGAATTATTATTGGGGAAATGGCATATCTGATGCCTGATGCGACTGTTTTTGAAATTGCCTTTAAGACTAGGCATTTCCAGGATATCGCATACAGAAAAAATATTAAAGAATTTGTTAATGCAATTTACCAACATTTAATAGATACCAACCAAATTCAAGTAGGAGATAACAACTACTTTTTCATCGGCTGTCCATCGGGATGGTGGCTGGAAGAAATTGAGAGTTATAAACAACTCCTTTCTGAAGATTGTTTGCCAAATGCAACTGTAGTCAAAGAGTCACGCGCTGCTTTGATGCATGCTAAAGAAAGTGGCATATTTACTATAGAAGAACTACAAAAGTCTGTACTGGTTATTGACATTGGTTCGTCCACCACAGATTACACCCTAGTTAAGGGTATGTCTGATACCCCAGTAGATTTCGGATACGATTTGGGGGCATCCCTGATTGACAAAGAAATTCTCAAGAAAACGTTGGCATGTCACAAGCAATATCGGGAGGGACGCGAAGAGATTTTACGACTGGGAGAACTTCTGAGTGATGAAGAAATTTTGCACCTAGAAGAAATTTCGCAGTTAGAAAAGATTTTCGCTTCAAACCCGTTATACAAAAATCGCTGCGAACTCCGCTGTCGTAAGGCAAAAGAAGAGTATTTTAACTATTATGAGTCTTACGAAGAAACCATTGTTAATGTTGGTAGCGAAGATATTCAAAGAAAATTTAAGTTTATGCCTTTAGTTAATGGCAAAACTATGAATGTCATCCTCAGCCAAGCGCTACCAGAATTAGGTGATAAAAGTTGGCGTGACGCTTTTAGCGAGCAATTACAGGCGATCGCCCAAAAGTTAGAGAAGCAAGATATTCAACCGAGTGCAATTCTTCTCACAGGTAGTGCTTCCAAAATGTGGTTTGTGATGGAAATCTGTCAGCAGATATTTCCCGACTTACCTTGTAAAAGAGATGGAGAACCTGAACTTTCTATTGCTAGAGGGTTGGCACGTTGGGGACGGGTGTATATTCGTACCTCTTGGTTTACTGAAGAAATCAGTCAATTCCTTGATCAAGAATTGACAGGTATTGTGGGCAATCATATACCTGCATTTTTGGAGCAATTAGCAGCAGAATTGGCAAATGGTTTGGTAGATGAGGTGATCAAACCTAGCATATTATCTTGGCGGAATCGGAACATCGTTACGCTTTCAAATCTGGAGTCGGAAATTGAACTGAAAGCCAAAACTTGGTTGACAGGAGGTGATGCCAATAACAAAATGACAAAGACTTTGGTTGAGTGGTTATCCTCAGTTCAGTCTGAAGTTAGAGAAAAAACAGATACTCTCTGTAGCAAGTACGGTTTACCACTCGGCACAATTAGCAGCAAAACAATTGAACTAAGCGATCGCACTGGTAACATTCCCACAGATATATCGTTGAATGATTTCACCGGACTTTCTATATTTGTCGGACACTTAGTGGCTTTAATTGTCGGCGTTGTTCTCGCAGGCTTATTCCATATCTTACTATTTACTGGGATAATTGCACCTATTGTCGGGATAATAGCCTACTTTTTAGGTGAGTCCTTGGTGAAAGAGACAGATATCCCTAACTGGATACGCAAACTAGTCCCAGATCGAAATATTGATGAATTAGCTTATCAGAAGAAACCAGAGCTACAGCAAAAAATCCTGGAGACTTTAACGAAAGATCCCACAATAGCAATTAAGCTGGCTAAATCTATTAGTGAGTGGTTGAAGGAAAGTGTGCAAGAACAAGCAAATAAAGCTAGGCTGTTGATTGCTTAGCATATAGTAGTATGTAGGTTGGGGAGCCAGCGCTACAGGAGGGTTTCTTTCCGTAGACGACTGGTGTTAGCGCAGCTATCTTCGACGCACGAGCGTCAGGGCGTTTGAAGAACCTCACCCAACTTTACAGTTACTCCTGTCCCAATACTCGCGTTTTAAGGTTTTAGATGGAGTGCAATGCTTACAATTATAGTGACTGATACTCCTAAAAAAATTTATGCAAATCTTTTTGCCACCAGAAGTAGAAGCCTTGGTGCAACACCAACTTACTAGCGGTAAATATCAGAACGCGCTCGAAGTTATTCTTGCAGGTATAAAACTCTTAGAACAGCAAGAAGATATCTATCAAGGACGATTGCAAGAGCTTCAACAACACGCACGCATTGGGTTGGAAGCATCCCAACGAGGCGCAGTCGTTGATGGCTCAACTGCGATCGCTCAAATTCGCGCCAATCTGCGATCGCGTTACGGTGTCTCAGACGAAGCATGATCCAACCATTTCGTCTTACTGAACCTGCAATTAAAGATATTGAGCAGATTGCGGATTACATTGCTAAGCAATCTGGCTTGCTTCAATCTGAGCTTTTTTTGAGTAAGCTTGATGCTAAATTCGTCAAAATTGCTCAGTTCCCTAACCTTGGACGACAGCGTGATGAAATTTTACCTGGTATCCGTAGCCTCTCAATAGAGAACTATCTTATCCTATACATGTCTACAGGGAAAAATGTCGATATTTTTCGTGTTATCAGTGGTTATCGAGATTTGTCAGCCCTATTCCGCGATTCTGATTCTTGATAATATGCTTAACCCCACCATTACCATTCCCACAACATTCTTTCGTCAGTCATGAACATTTTTTATGAAGATGCACAGAATAGGAAACTTACAACTCCTGCTAGACAAGGAATTATTCTATGCAGCTTCACATACATTTGGTATTAAGCTCCATCTTGTGAAGGTAAATATAGTTTTAATTCAAGTACTACTATGCTTATGGAATCAAATTTCCCTCACAAAGAGACAGAATAGTATTCAAAAATGCCTTTAATTCAGGACATAGAGTTACAGCATCCATCAAATCATTTCCCCTCAATATGGTTGCTGCATCGCGGACTTTACTGTAACTGCGTTTACATTTACCTATTTCAAATATTTCTCGAATACGATATGATGGTGGATTATTGTGGTTAACTTGCTCAGGTAAACCGCCCGGTACTGACTCATTATGCTTAGCTAATTTTTGAATTGTTGACCAATAAGGTAACAGCCAAGCTTCAAAATCATATTGGGCTGCATGGGGATAAAACTTAGGGTTGTTTCCTACCCAATTTATCATTTTAACTTTGGCATCCGCTGCATCTGTAAAATCATTTGTTCCCGTGTAGACATCTGTTAGTGCGATTACAGCATCATACGCATCTCTCCCAATTAGCAAATTTTCAACAATCCGCTTAAGTTTTTCTGCTTTGGGAATACGACCATCATAAGGTATAAACTTAAGTTTAGGCATCTGTTGTTGCAAGCGCTGCCTGAGAAAATCTTCTAAAATCGGCTTAAAAGCGTTTTCCGTTGCGCCTTCAACCAGAACAGCTATCTTCATGGACGACCACCGATTAAGTTCATTGACCAAACTTGATCTAAGCTATAGTCTTCCAGCCATTTGTCTAAATCGAATGAATCTGCCCATTTCATAGTAGTTAGTCCATCTTCAGCATCACAAACTAGCACTTCTTTCGGTTGTAAAAATCGAATTAATCTATCTGAATGAGTTGCTACTATCAGCTGAGTTCTTTGGGAAGCTTCACGCATTAAATCAGCTAGTAGTTGTAGTAATTCTGGATGCAAACTGACTTCTGGTTCATCTATTAGAGTCACCCTCGTTAAATCTGGACTTTGTAGAAGTGTTACTAACCACAAAAATCGCAAAGTCCCTTCTGATAGTTGATGCATGTAAAGGGGACGGGAGAAATTTTTGTCCTTCCAAGTCATTGCCAAAGTTCCTGCTGCTACTGGGGGAAAACCTAAGCGCTCAAAATCAGGAAAAGCAGCTTTCAGTGTATCTTCTACAATTTCAAATCGCTCTGGGTCTGTTTCCCTCAGATAATAGAGACAAGATACCAAATCTTCTCCATTAGCACCGGGTAATGTTGCTGGACGCATTGATTGAGGCAAACGAACTGGACTTTTAGATGCAACGTTTAATGCTCCATAGAATGTACATGAAGCTAATTGTTTGCGAAAATTCTCTGGTTCCTGATACATTTTTGGGACTTGCGAAAGGGATGTTTCATGGGGATTATGTTCCCAGTTTGGACGGAGAAGTCCGTATTCCTGTGGCGTGGAATACTTTACATCTAAACCACGAGAATCGATATGCTTGAAAGGTTGAGAAGCATTGAAATCTCGCTGTTGCGTCAGAGTTTCCACAGCAATTTCATAAAACTGACCTTTGGGAACAAGTTTAAGGTCATAAATCAATGGTTCTCCATGAGGAACACTCATTGATAATGAAAATGCTACACTATCCGCTTGGTCGCGGGTGATTATTTCATTGAAACCACTGAGTTCAGAAATTTTTGACTCTAACTGACTTTTCGCTGATGCTGCTAGTAATAAAAAAATTTCCAAAAGGGAAGTTTTGCCTACACCATTAGCACCTATCATCACAGTCAGTGGTCGCATTTTAACTTCTACATCATACAAGCGACGATATCCTTGAATACGTATATGTTGAAACGAGTTCATGCGGATTACTTATTCTATGACTTATTCCCTTACTGTAATGGCTCAGAGGGCGATCGCTTAAGATAAAGTCATAGCCTGTCATTCCCACCCAAGCTAAGCACTCCTCCTCTGTATGCTCAACCCCACTATCACCATTCCCACAACATTCGCTCGTTAGTCACGAACAGTTTAAGGATAAGAGCGATCGTTAACCGAGACTTAAGGTTAGAGAGAACTGCTACAGGAGACTTAACCGAGGTTTGGTAGTCATATCATGTCAGTTTGATTACCTAAAGTTATAGTAATGGTCTATGTTCTGAATTTCAATGTCTTCATTGAGTCCCCACCATGAGCCAGCCATCGCCAGCGCCAAGTGATCGTTACTGCAATAGATGTTGCTTTTGACTAAGAACTTGAAAATGCAGTTTGTATAAAGTGTTCTACGTCATACAATGATTAAAGATAACTTGTGCTGTTTGGTCTATGGCTCCTAGAAACAAAATCAATCTGCAATTACCCGTTAATTACGGGGAGGCGCTCAAATCCATCAAAGCACGTATTCAGTCTGCCCAAATTCAAGCCGTATTAGCAGTCAACAAAGAACTAATAGCACTTTATTGGGATATCGGACAGGAAATTATTTCCCGCCAAGAGTCTGAAGGATGGGGAACTGCTGTCCCCATCGCGGTTGGCTAAAGACTTGCAAAAATCTTTCCCTGGAGTTAAAGGCTTTTCAGCACGCAATATTTGGCGGATAAGAGCCTTTTATCTCGCTTATACTCTTGATGACAAAAGTGTTGTGGATGTTGTAGCAGGTGTGGATGGAATAATTCTGCCACAAGCTGTGGCAGAAATTCCTTGGGGTCATAATATTTTGTTATTAGAAAAGGTGAAAGATTTAAAAGCAAGGTTTTGGTATGTTCACAAAACCCTTGAGCATGGTTGGAGTCGTTCTGTTTTATGGCATCACATCGATACAAAGCTTTATGAGCGACAATTTGAAGCTGAAAAAACGACAAATTTTAATTTTACTCTTCCTTCCCCTCAATCAGATCTAGCTCAAGAATTATTAAAAGACCCTTATAATTTTGATTTTCTGACTTTAGCAAAAGATGCTCAAGAAAGAGATTTAGAAAGGGGTTTATTAGAGCATATAAGAGAGTTTCTCCTAGAATTAGGAGTTGGATTTGCTTTTATGGGCAGTCAATATCACCTCAAAGTTGGTGATGACGATTTTTATATCGACTTACTATTTTATCATGTCAAATTGCGTTGTTATGTAGTTATTGACCTAAAAATGAAGGAATTTAAACCAGAATTTTCAGGCAAGATGAGTTTTTATGTTTCGGCAGTTGACGATATATTACGACACCCTGATGACCAACCTACTATTGGAATTATCTTATGTAAATCAAAAGATAAAACAGTTGTTGAATATTCATTGCGAAATATGAATAGACCTATTGGAGTTTCAACTTATAAATTACGGGATGTCTTACCAGAAAAGTTACAGGGGAGTTTACCAACTATTCAACAGTTCGAAGCTGAGTTAGACGCGGTTCCTTTAAAAATTGAAGATGAGGAATAAAAAAGTATTATAGCAATTGAAACGAGTTCATGCGGATTACTGATTCTACGACTTCTTCCCTTACTGTAATGGCTCAGAGGGCGATCGCTTAAGATAAAGTCATAGCCTGTAATTCCCACCCAAGCTAAGCACTCCTCCTGTGTATGCTCAACCCCACTATCACCATTCCTACAACATTCGCTCGTCAGTCACGAACAGTTCAAGGATAAGAGCGATCATTAACCGAGACTTAAGGTTAGAGAGATCTGCCACAGGAGAGTTAATCGTTATGCCCCCGACAAAGAAGCGAGACGGGCAACCGTAACGTAGATATTGAAGGACAACTTTGGCTGTGGAACCGCAAAACCAAACTGGGAGTCGTCTTTAACTCTTCTACGGGATTTCACTTACCCAATGGTGCCACTCGCTCTCCCTATGCCTCTTGGGTGAAGTTAGAACGATTATCGTTGCACTCACACCTGAAGAAAAAGAAGGTTTTGCGCCTTTATGCCCAGACTTTGTTGTCGAACTGCGTTCTGCCTCTGACAACATAGAAAAGTTACAGGCAAAGATGAGGGAATATATGGAAAATCAAGCTCGTTTAGGGTGGTTAATTGACCGAAAAAATCGGCGGGTTGAGATCTATAGACAAAATCGGGATGTGGAAATACTAGATTATCCCGCCACTTCATCAGGAGAAGATGTGCTACCAAGATTTGTTTTATGTCCTTGACACCTGCGCTCTTATCTGGTTGACTTTAGATCCAGACAAACTTTCTGAGCGTGCAAAAAAAGCTTGTTACCAAATGGAACAAGAAAAAAATGGTTTAGTTCCATCAACAGCAGTCTGGGAAATAGCTATCAAGGTCAAAAATCAGAAATTAGATTTAGGAGTAGATAATGTAAGTAGTTGCTCATGGTAGAGAAAATTATGATATCTGCTGACACAACTTCTGAACTTTTGACAATTCCGCCTTTAGAAAATGGCGATAAGCTCACTCGTCATGAATTTGAGCGACGCTACCATGCTATGCCTAATCTAAAGAAAGCAGAATTGATTGAAGGAGTCGTTCACTTGGCATCCCCTGTACGAGCAAAAAAACATGGTAAACCCCATAGCCACATTATGACTTGGTTAGGTACCTACGAAGCAGGTACCCCAGGTGTGGAAACACTAGATAATACTACTGTGCGCCTTGATGCTGATAACGAACCACAACCAGATGCAATATTAAGAACAGAACAAGGAGGGCGATCGCGCATTAGTGAAGATGATTATGTCGAAGGTGCACCTGAATTAATTGTAGAAATTGCTGCTTCTACTGCTTCCTATGATTTGCATGAAAAACTCAAAGTCTATCGTCGTAATCAAGTCCAAGAATATTTAGTTTGGCGAGTTTATGATCGTCAATTTGATTGGTTTCGGTTACAACAAGGCGAGTATATCCAAGTTGAACAAAATACAGATGATATAGTTTGCTCGCAAGTGTTTCCTGGGTTGTGGTTAGCAAAATCCGCCTTATTATCAGGAGACTTAGCGAAAGTCTTAGCCGTTTTGCAGCAGGGACTCTCTACACAGGAACATCAAAGTTTTGTTGAGCAATTAAGTCAGTCGGTACAAATCAACCAAGATGTGTAACAAGATGTAACAAAAACACAATACATCGATAGGGAGTGAAGCAGTTGCGGGGATTAATCCCAAAGACTGGATCACATTGAATAAAAGTAAATAACCGGATTGGATTAAGCAGCATTTGTTACTTACTCAGAAGGTAATGGCTCAGAGGGCGATCACTTAAGATAAAGTCATAGCCTGTAATTCTACCCAAGCTATGTACTCCTCTGTATGCTCAACCCTACTATTACCATTCCCACAATATTCGCTCGTCAGTCACGAACAGTTCAAGGATAAGAGCGATCGTTAACCGAGACTTAAGGTTAGAGAGATCTGCCACAGGAGAGTTAATCGTTATGCCCCCGACAAAGAAGCGAGACGGGCAACCGTAACGTAGATATTGAAGGACAACTTTGGCTGTGGAACCGCAAAACCAAACTGGGAGTCGTCTTTAACTCTTCTACGGGATTTCACTTACCCAATGGTGCCACTCGCTCTCCCTATGCCTCTTGGGTGAAGTTAGAACGATTATCGTTGCACTCACACCTGAAGAAAAAGAAGGTTTTGCGCCTTTATGCCCAGACTTTATTGTCGAACCGATGCATTAGGTGTAGAAATTGTTAATAGTAAATTTATTGCCAAAATCGATGATTTTTATTTAGAGCATTTAGCGGCTATGCGACAGGCAGAAAATCTGAAGGAAGAAGTAAAAGCATGAATGCGCTCTAGATGGAAGTGCTATTTCAGCCAAAATCTTTGATCAGTAGTCGCATTTTAACTTCAACATCATACAAACGAAGATATCCTTGAATACGTATATGTTGAAACGAGTTCATGCGGATTACTGATTCTACGACTTCTTCCCTGACTGTAATGGCTCAGAGGGCGATCGCTTAAGATAAAGTCATAGCCTGTCATTCCCACCCAAGTTAAGCACTCCTCCTCTCTATGCTCAACCCCACTATTACCATTCCCACAATATTCAAAGTCAGTCACGAACAGTTTAAGGAGCTTGCGATCGTTAACCGAGATTTAAGGTTAGAGAGAACTGCCACAGGAGAGTTAATCGTTATGCCCCCTACTGGAAGCGAGACAAGCAACCGCAATGTAGATATAGAAGGACAACTTTGGCTGTGGAACCACAAAACCAAACTGGGTAAAGTGTTTAATTCTTCTGGAGGCTTTCACTTACCCAATGGTGCCACTCGCTCTCCCGACGCCTCTTGGGTGAAGTTAGAACGATGGGTTGCACTCACACCTGAAGAAAAAGAAGGTTTTGCACCTCTATGCCCAGACTTTGTTGTTGAACTGCGTTCTGCTTCTGACAGCATGGAAAAGTTACGGGCAAAGATGAGGGAATATATGGAAAATCAAGCTCGTTTGGGGTGGTTGATTGACCGAAAAAATTGGTTAGTTGAGATCTATAGACAAAATCGGGATGTGGAAATACTAGATCATTCCACTAGTTTATCAGGAGAAGATGTGCTACCGGGATTTATTTTAGACTTAACCGAGGTTTGGTAGTGATACCATGTTAGTTTAATTACCTAAAATTATCGTAAAGCTCAACACCCAATTTTACGACTATTATGAAAGGTTACATTAAAGGACAAACGATTATTTTAACAGAACCTTTACCATAAAACTTCTTTGAAGGTGAGAAAGTAGAGGTAGCAATCAATATCATTCCCAAACAGAAGTATCCTTTCCCTACTTTTAAATTAGGAATAAAAGATGAGTATCTAAAAAGAGAGAAAATTTATGAGCAAAATCAAGATATTCTTTGATACAAATGTCTTTTTTTATGCTCATGATGAAACTGCCAGCTTTCACCTTGAATCTGCATTATTACTAAAAATGGCTGTTGAAAAACAAATTCAAGGTGTAATTGCTGAACAAAATATTATTGAGTTATACAGGATATTAACTAATCCTGCTGCCATGAGAGGTAACGTCTTAACCTCATCACAAACTAGAAATTTAATTACATAAACTTACTTAATTGGTAATTTTGAAATCATGTAACCGTTCACAGGATTCCGAAACGTTACCGGAAAAAATAGGTACACACTGATG
>JAQYWO010000122.1 GCA_029379215.1 Rhizonema sp. PD37 | reverse complement strand
CTGTTGACCTATTTTAAAACAGGGGCTTGTATCCTTAATTAAACAATCAAAAGTTATTTATTGTTTTTCATTTTTTATTTTTCCTTCAAAAAGGGAGGAAGGAGAGAGGAAGCTGATTTTCTCCTCCTCTCATTGTTGGCTCAGTTCAATGATATTGCCATCTGGATCTTGGGTGAAGAGGGCGGCTCTACCCGAGGCGCTGGGTTGGATTAGGCAGTTATAATTTAGGAGTTGCTGTTTGGCAGCTTCTAGATCGACAACTGAGAGGGCGATGTGAGAATTGCGTCCCCATTTTTCGTTGTGAGGTTCACTCTTCGTAGTTGGCGCAACAATAAGGTGAATTTGATAGTTGCCGATTTGATACCATGTACCTGAGAACTTTAATGAGCGTTCAACTTTCGATAATGCTAAAACTTTGCTATAAAAATGCTCGGAGCGCTCTAAGTCAGTCACGAGAATGGCTGTGTGGAGACACTGAGTAATCTGCATTGTTTTTTGTAAGTTGGGTTTAAATTATCTCACCTTGAAAGTAGTGGAAGTCAAAAAACTCAACACATTGTTAATATTTTTTGGGTAACACTATCGCTTTTATTATATAGATGTCCTTCCTCTTTCAACAATCCAAACAGCCTCAGCTAAAGTGGTTGCAGGAATGACTAATTGAGAATCAGAGTTAGAAAGAATAGCAGTAGCATTTGTACCTAACCGAGAATTTCCTTCGAGAAACCTGTATGGAGTGCATGAGTATCGATGACATACTTCATAATTGCTTATGACCAGTGTAATTCATCCTCGATATCCTCACGAAATTCAGCAATTTTAAAATCTTCTTCCGTTGATTGTTTATTTCCCGAAAACATACCAAACTGTATGATTTGCCTTTTTTGTTTATTTTTCTTTTGTTCTAAAAAAGTTACAATAACACGGCTTTCTGATACATCCGATGGTAATTCTGAAAGTTCTATCTTACCATTTTTGTAAACTCCTTCAATTGATTGCAACATTCTTTCCACTAATTTACACTCATGTAAATTATAAAGTTGACACGAAAAGGCGAATAATTTTCTTAACAAAAATATTACTAACACTGTGGTGCGATCGCACTCTCCATAAAAAGATTATTTTGTGCGTTGCTTTTTGCCACTGCTTAATACCATTTCATGCTACTCAAAGCCCTAAACGCCAAATTTCTTTGAGCTGATCAATTAGCCGTTCTTGACGCTTGTCGATTACTTCAGGTGTCCATTCTTGTTCCATTAGCACTTGCGTAGTTAACGCGAAATTTGAAACACCTGTTTTAGTAGTGAAATAAAGACTTTAGATATAGGATATTCAGTGGCTAAGATTTTGGACGGACTCATATATATCCTTTAATGGCGTATTCGATTACACTTTCACTCTCAGTTAGTTTTCCCACAAATAATAAAAAGTTTTGAGTTTAGGCGAATTAAAAAAATATAACTAGCTAGGGTTGGGAGAAACACAGTTAAACGAGAAAGGATAAGCATTCACAAAGTCCAAAACCCTCAAACGAGGATAAGGGTACATTTTGGAGCAGCCCCGATCATTGCTATCAATCACAAAACAGATCCACATCTTAAACTGGTGTTAGCAGAACAATTGGAACTACCTTGTGTTGCTGTCATGCGGCGATATCTTGTTTTGTCTAAGTTTGTGATTTCACAGATACAGTAGTTATTATGTAATATAGATTACATATTTAAGTTTAGATAAACAGTATATGCACTTTCTAATGTTGGGATTTTATCATAAATTTTGTCGAATAGTATGTCTTTTGATAGATGACATAAAAAATTAATAAAGTACTCATAGACTTATATCTAACGGTTAGCTCAGCAATGACGGAAAAACATAGGAAACATCAGTTATCTATAACCTATTGCCTGATAAATAATGTGAAGCAGCATTTATTCTTAGATAAGCCTTAGCTACTTCAGTTGCAAACAGTTATTTTCCTCAAAGGAGAATCGGATATTAGGACGCCCACATTGCTATCAGCATCATATGAATCAAGTTTCTCCTATGTTAGTTGCTCAGGTAACAGATATGCATCTGTTTGCGGATGAAAGCCAAGAATTACTGGGAATGCCAACAATGAGGTCTTTCCAAGCGGTTGTAGAACGCTTGGAAAAGCTGCGATCAGACCTTGATTTACTACTGCTGACCGGGGACTTGTCTGGTGATGGTACGCTTGAATCCTATGAAAATGTGCAAAGCCTCCTCAGTCCCCTGCAAATACCTACTTACTGGTTACCGGGGAATCATGACTGTGCGATCGCAATGAAGCAAGTGTTAAATTATAGATTGATTTCCCTGCGAAAGTCTTTTGACCGTGGCAGATGGAATTTTGTCTTACTTAATTCGTCTGTATCTAAGTATACGCACGGTCATCTATCAGAGACCTCTTTACATTGGCTGGACTCTCAGTTAAAAATCATGAGCAACCAGCCGACACTAGTAGCCCTACACCATCCGCCTTATCATGTAAATTCTCAGTGGCTTGATAGCAGTACCCTAGAAAATCCTGAGGAACTTTTCGCTGTCCTTGATCGCCATCCACAAGTCAAGTTAGTAGTATCTGGTCACATCCACCAAGAGTTTCATTACCAGCGTAACAATGTTTACTATCTAGGAACTCCCTCAACTTGCATTCAGTTTAAGCCAGAAACTTCAACTTTAGCCCTTGACCAAAAACCTCCAGGGTTCCGCCTGCTAAAACTTTACCCCAACGGCACTTGGGAAACTAGTGTAGAAAGAGTTCCCCATGTAGTTCTGAGTCCTGAGTCCTGAGTTTAACGCCTGTGAAGAACCCTTCTTATTTTCCCTTAAATCAAAGACTAAGGTTGAAAGAGAAAAATCTTAATACCAATTCCAATAATCTTTGCAACACATGAATCAATCGCAAGGGCGAACAGTTCTTCGCCCCTACATGAGGATCTGTCGAGTACTCACCACTCTTTTTGACTTAGGACTCAGTCACTTCATCGGCAAAACTTCCTCTTCGGACAAAGTAAAATGGTCCAGCGACAGATCCCCAGATATGTTCATCAGTTTCGGGATCGCGTCCTCGGTCAAGACTGATAAATTTATTTTCGTCAATTTCAAATTCACTGTCAAGATAAGTTCTGTGGTCTTTACGGAACACGATGCAGCCTTTCCCTGGTTGCACCTTACCTTTAAAGCTATGACCTGTCCATTCTACAAACATGTTACAGTTTGGTAGTTTTTCTAACTTATCAACACTGAGGGTTTTGAGACGTTGTAGGTCACGGGCGGCACCATAGAACTGTTGCTCATCCTTAACGCTGTAGTTTTCGATTTCAATGCGATCGCCTGCGTTCACCAACTTCAACACTCGTACCCGATAAGGGTCATTTAACATGTAGTCATAAGCCTGTTCGACATACAAACTAACCCCTGACAACAGTTCTAAAGGTAGGGGACGCATACACACGCGAATGTGAGCAAAAAAAGGTGGGTTTTCAAAAGCTTGTTCTTGATTGCTGAAATCAGCTGCCATCAACCGAGCTAATGTGGCAATATCTGTAGAATTAGTCATTATTTAATGATACACCAGTGAAGTGAAAATAACATACCAGTATTTTAAAACTTGTAGTAGCCTGTGTCTTGTGGATAATATTTTGTAAAATCTCGTCAATGGCTAATAGCTATTAGCGATTCTCTATTCGAGTATGCAACTGAAAGGTCAAATCCCCATGCTACGGCGCTTAAGTGTTACTATTACTGCCACTGCTACGTTCTGGCTCCTTTACAGTTCATTAACGTTGGCTGCAAGTAAAAAGCCCAGACAGATCGATAAATTTCCGCCAAATCCGTTGGAAATTACTGTGCCCGATCCACTGCTACCGAAATTGCTGCCGAATCAGCCGTTAACTCCTGAACAACGTCAAAAATTGGAGGTGGCGCTGGATGAATTGAATCAACAAGCTGCGGCTAAACTGCAAGTAGACGATAGGGAAGCCGCGTTTGATATTTGGAACCGAGAACTGCGCTTGCGTCAAGTCTTAGGTCCATTAGCAGAAGTGCAAGCACTGTCACGAGTGGGTGAGATCGCTTGGAGGCGAAACCAGCGTTTAGAAGTACAATATATTACTCAGCGATTGCAAACAATTCAAAAACTCTCACTATTCCCCATCGCAAATAACTTACAACTTTTGCAAGCGGTTGGTCAAGCTTACCGAGAAGTGCGAGACGCCAAACTGACTGTTGAGGTTTATAACCAAATGTTGGCAATGGCACGACAGCAACGAGATACATTAGCAGAAATTGAAACTCTCAAGACGATTGGGGAAGTGAATCTGAGTTGGCTGGATTATCCCAAAGCTGCTGCAACTTACGAACAATTGCTAAAATTAGCTGACTCCCAAGGCGATCGCGTTCAGCAGGTGACATATCTACAACAGCTTGCTTACATTTACGAACAAGAAAATGAACTTCAACAATCAGTAAAAATACGCAACCAGCTAGCTGATATTTATCAGCAGGAAAACAATCTCAACCAGTTAGTGGTATTAAAGCAGGCGATCGCCTCAGATTATCAATCCTTGGCACATAACAATCCCGTCCTACTAAAGGAAGCTTTCAAAAACTACCAACAAGCTTATACCATCGCTTGGCAATTGCAGCAGTACGTTCGTGCGAGTGAGGCGTTGCAGAAACTTATTGCCCTTTACCGCTCTCAAGGACAAACACAAGAGGCTTTGCAAGCGAGCAAAATTTTAGTGCAGACGGAGGAACAATCTGTAAACTTTTATGGTTTGATGAAAGCTTATGATCAAATTGGGCAAATCCATGTGCAACGTAAAGACTATCCACAAGCAAAAATCGCATTTCAGAAAGGACTCGAGTTAGCCCAACAGTTAAAGTCAGACGAGACTTACTTTACTCAGCAGATACAAAAAGTGTCTGGACAAGTACCCAAGTAAGCATTCGTCAAGCTCCTCAAGTTGCTTGCAACTGTTGTAGCATAAAAACCGGATCTGCTACAAAGGGTCTACCAGGAGCCTCTTGGATTCTCAATTCATCTGTTAGTTTTTTCATCAACATAGAACAAAATGTCATAAGAATTATATATAATGTAATGTTAAGAAATATACTTATGGCTTCTAGGGGCATTTTTACTACTTTGATTGTGAACCCAGTATTTTTTTGTCTATATATTGATCTGCGAAATTTACCAAATTGTCAAACACAGGTTAGTAAGCTAGTCTGTTCGGCAATTGCTGTTGCCGTTGTGATGTCTAATTAACAGGCGAGACTTTCTCTTAGTGTATTGAATCAGCTGTAACTATGATTAAACTTTACTCACTCGTGCAGTCCCAAAACAATGATTTGGGAATAGGAAAAATTACGGAAATATTATCTCATGGCAATGTGAATGTTGAGTATTTCTGCTCAGTCGGGCAAGGTATTCAAAAAACTTTACCTTTAGATTCGCTCTCTCCAGTCAAACTCCAGCCTCAGACTCGATGCTATATCAATTCAGACGTCCAAGATACCTGGATAATTGGCAGGGTTTCTGCTTGGGATTCAGAGAGTGAAGAGTATCAAATTGACCTCCCTGATCGGAAAACTACATTTGCAACTGAGCAGGAAATTTACGTACGTTGCAATGTCCTGAGCGCAGATCCCATCGATACCTTGGCCATGAAGGGTCAAGAAACGCCTTACTTCCACGATAGAAGATTAGCGCTTTACGAATGCTTGATTAAGCAACGCGCCGTTAGTCGTGGGATGACAGGACTGTTGAGCGCGAACATTAACCTTTATCCTCACCAAGTGGAAGTGGTTCGACGCGTACTAGAAGATCCGATTCAACGTTACCTGTTGGCAGATGAGGTTGGATTGGGGAAAACCATAGAAGCTGGTGCTATTCTTCGTCAATACCTATTAGATGAACCTTCTAGCCTTGCGGTGGTGATTGTTCCGCAGTATTTACAGGAACAATGGCGCACTGAGTTAGAAAAATTTTACATTTCCCATTTTCCAGATAGGGTGAAGCTAGTTGCTGTTGAAGATGTGAGTAAGGTGAGCCAGAAGGCTGATTTGGGCTTTCTAATTATCGATGAGGCACACAACATTGCGGCAATGGCAACCTCATCTGAACCTTTGCAACGCGCGTGTTTTGAGACTTGCAAAAATCTGGCACTCAAGAGCGATCGCTTACTTCTACTCTCCGCGACTCCAGTTCTCAACCATGAGCAAGATTTTCTGACAATGCTTCACCTGCTCGATCCCACAACTTATGAGCTTGGGGATTTAGCAGGTTTTCATGACAGGGTGATTAAACGCCAAGATATTGGTAAAGTGTTGCTCTCGTTTAAAGAAGGCGCGAAAGATACCGTCCTCAAAACTAACCTCAAACAACTCCGTGAGCTCTTTGCTGAAGACAAGTATTTGCTTAACTTGGTAGAAGAGTTACAAAAGAGTTTAGAAACAAATACTGCCGACAAAGATAAAACTGTTAGAGCAATTCGTACCCACATCAGCGACACCTATCGGCTTCACCGGCGAATGCTTCGCAATCGTCGCGCCTCCGTAGAAGATGTCATATTTGATCGTAATATTATACCTAAAGTAGAGTATGACTTAGATGAGCGATCGCCTGACATCCATGAAATCATCAATGAGTGGCGTACTGCCGCCCCTAAAGAGGAGCAGTATAAACAAATTTTTCTGCTGTTATTCCAAGCATCCGGCACTTGGTTAGGTATTTTGTCACAGGTGATTACCGCACGTTTAAGCAGTAAGCCCCATTCTAAACTGATCCAGGAGTTTGGGCAGAGTCATGTTCAGCTCTTGACTGCAACTCCTAAATTCTCAGGGGAAGAAGCGATTCTGCAAGCTTTACTGAAAATTATTCGTCAACCTGTAGAGGATGGAGATCGGGTGGAAAATTTGAGAACAGTGCTGTTGAATCAGCTAGCTGTGTACTTCAAAATTCCTCCCGCAGTTCGGAGAAATCAAAATGAATTACTAACAAGGATACAGCAGAGAATTCGTAGACCAATTCCCGGCGATCTTCTGCCTAAATTTGTCATATTTACAAATTTTGTGCAAACTTGTGCAGAAATTGTGCAGTCTTTGTCTGATACCTTTGGAGCAGAGACAGTCGCTAGCCATCAATTTGGGGAATCGAGACAAAAGGTTGAGGAAAACATAAATCGGTTTAAGAATAACCCAAACTGCTTTATTCTGGTATGCGATCGCTCTGGGGAAGAAGGACGTAACCTCCAGTTTGCGGACTGGTTGATTCACTTTGACCTTCCTTGGTCTCCTAATCAATTAGAGCAAAGAATCGGTAGAGTTGACCGCATTGGTAGTAAAATTGGCATTCAATCCTGTGCATTACTTGGACCCTATTTAGAAGATAGTCCCCACAATGCTTGGTATCAAGTCTTGAAAGATGGATTTGGGATCTTCCAGCAATCAATTGCCAGTTTACAGTTTTATGTAGATGAGAAACTTGCAGAATTGGCAACAGCTTTGTTTGAATCGAGTGCGGCTGGATTGTTGAAGATGATTGAGCCGATTCAGTCACAAATCAAAGCCGAAATAGTAAAAATTAGCGAACAGAATGCTTTAGACGAAATTGATGCCAGCGATGAAATAGCAACCCAGTATTTTCAAGAATTAGATAATTATGATGCCAGACATCTAGAAATGAAATTGGCAATTGAAGGCTGGGTTGCTGACGCACTGGGATTTAAGCCAATCAATAACTCAAACTCATTGGAAGTGCGGCGTTATCAACCCACATCTCGCACATTGGTTCCTGTGGGTGATTTGACAACTCGCTTTGCTGATAGTTATCTAGACGAATTTGGGACTTATAACCGCAGGGTAGCAAACCAAAATTCAGGCATTAAACTCTTCCGAATTGGGGAAGGATTACTAGATGCTCTCCTAAGCTATATAGACTGGGATGATCGAGGTCAAGCCTTTGCTATGTGGCGCACAGATGCATCTTGGAATACTGCTGAGGGGAAGGAATGGTTCGGGTTCCGATGCAATTATGTAGTTGAGGCAAATTTGGAAATTGCCAAACAAGTTTTAATCAAGTACAAGCTAGATAATTCTAAATCCAAAATCTTGCAGCGACGTGTGGATGCTTTATTTCCGCCAATTATCGAACCTATCTTTATTGATTGTCGTCAGCAGCCCATATGCATTGTTGAAGATGGAAAACTATTAAATATCCTCAAACGTCCGTATAAAGATAAAAACAATAATCAAGGACGAGATTACAATCTGGCAAAGGAACGCTTAAGTATTATTGACGATTTTGTTGATGCTAGTAATTGGCAAGATTTTTGCTATCAAGCTCGTAATACCTCTCGTGAATTACTCTCCACCCGCCCTGATTTTATAGACTTGTGTGAACGCTCCGCTAAGGTGGCGAAGAAGAAGTTAGGCAATAGAGTAGAACAATTACGCCTGCGCCTAAACCGACAAAGTTGGGATCGGGAACTAGCTGAAGAATTGAAAATAGAAAGAGCTTTAAATGCAGCGATTTTAGAGGGAATTCAAAAGCCACAGATTCGGCTTGATTCTGTTGGTTTCATAATTGTATCTGGGCGATCACCCATGCAATTTGAGTGAACAGGAGATGTTTCCGCAAATTCTACAAACACTGTTTACAGTTCACTTATGAGCCAGTCTATTCTCAGTCTCCCAGATGATGAAAAACTTAATTTATTTGAAGAAACAGAGGTTTTCGTTTTTCCCACTTCTTTTGCTCAGCAGCGATTGTGGTTTCTCGATCAGTTAGCACCGGGCAATCCATTTTACAACGTGTCAACGGCACTTCGTCTGAGAGGTTCCCTTGACATCACTGCCTTAAAACAGACATTCAACGAAATTGTACGTCGCCACGAAACCTTACGCACTACGTTTGTGATGGTACAGCAACCAGTGCAGGCGATCGCACCCAGCTTAACCATACTTCTTCCCCTAGTAGATCTACGCAATTTCCATCGCCTTGAACGTGAGACACAAGTGCGGCGAATCGCAACCGCAGAGGCTCAACATCCTTTCAATCTCACCACCGGTCCATTACTGCGAGTAAAGCTGCTACAACTAGATGAAGCAGAATATGTGCTGCTGCTAAATATACATCACATAACTGTACGCCTCATGAAGCAGATACACAAACAGTTTGAGAGCGAATTACCGCTATCTAGCTTATTTTTAAATCAAACAATTGAAAGTTTAGCAATTTCTTTATCCTCAAAAGCAGATTCTCTCCCGTGGTCTCCCTTAGTTCCGATTCAACCTGCGGGTTCAAGTCCAGCTTTCTTCTGCGTCCATCCAATTTTTGGTGTTGTCTTTCCTTATTACGAGTTAGCTCATCATTTGGGAACAAATCAACCATTTTATGGGCTACAACCCATTGGACTTGACGGAAAAAGTTCTCCACTAACTCGCATTGAGGATATGGCTGCTTACTACATTGAAGCAATGCGTAGAGTGCAGCCCAAAAGCCCGTATTATTTAGGAGGTTGGTCTTTTGGAGGTTGGGTTGCTTTTGAAATGGCTCAACAACTCCAAAAGTCTGGGGAAGAAGTGGCTCTACTTGCTGTGCTTGACACTTTAGCACCAATTCCGGGCAATATACCTTCTTTGGGTGATGGTTTTAAGTTTATGCTGACTACAGTGGCGCGATATATCTGGCCCTTTTTCCTCGATTATTTATATCTAATTATCGCTATCACGAAGAATGAAATTCACAGTTTCACCTCTCGGTTGACTAATTTTCCTAAAATTGTGCGATACTCCTTTTGGGAGTCGCTCTTGCGATCGCTCCAAACAAATATGTTCCCTCACCTCATCCTGAAAGAGGATGCCACAGTCAACCTTATATCTGAAGAATCTAAGTTAAGACTTTTAAGCGAGTTAGCAATTCGGCCAATGCTTCGTGTTTTGTATGCCAATAGCCAAGCAGTTCTCAACTACGTTCCGCAAGCCTATCCTAAACAAATTCATCTTTTCAGAACAAAGGTTCAATCAAGCATTGCTAAGGAAGATCCGAGTATGGGTTGGGATCAGCTAGTTGTTGGAGAAACAGAAATTCATCATCTTCCAGGCAATCACCTAACTATGCTGAAAAAACCCCATATCCAAGTGCTTGCCACACAGCTAAGAGCTTGTATTGAGAAAGCACAAAATTTAAAATAAGGATCAATATGTCTTCTGATATATCTTCTGAAGAAGTCTTTGTCTTTCCAGCATCTTTTGCTCAACAAAGGTTATGGTTTCTTGACCAATTGATCCCCGGCAATTTTATCTACAATGTGCCGACAGTAATTCGCTTGACAGGTTCGCTAAATTTAGCCGCACTAGAACAGACTTTTAACGAAATAGTGCGTCGTCACGAAACCTTACGCACCACTTTTATTGTCTTGGATGGGCAACCTTTACAGGCGATCGCACCCAGCTTAACAATCCCTCTTTCTATAATAAACCTCCAGGAATTAGCAGCTGATCAACAAGAGGTTAAAGCAAAGTGCATTATTAACGCAGAGATAGAACATCCCTTCGATTTATCCTCCACACCATTGCTGCGAGTCATACTCCTCGTTTTTTCCGAGACAGAACATATTCTATTACTGAATATGCACCACATTATCTGCGACGATTGGTCTATGGGAGTACTGATTTCGGAACTGGGAACGCTGTACACAGCTTTTGCACAAAATCAGCTTTCCCCTCTATTAGAACTGCCTCTTCAGTACGCCGATTTTGCTCACTGGCAGCGCGAGTGGCTGCAAGGAGAACTACTTCAAACCCAGTTAGCTTACTGGCGGGAGCAATTAAACGGCATATCCATAACAAATCTTCCTACTGATAAACCAAGATCCGCTATCCAAAACTATCAAGGAGCAACACAATTTCTTGAATTACCAAAAAAGCTAATTGATGCATTAGAAAATCTGTCACAGTAAGAAGATGTCACCTTATTTATGACGCTGCTGGCAGCATTTAAAACGTTACTTTACCGCTACACACACCAAGAAGATATCGCGTTAGGTTCGCCAATTGCTAACCGTAATCGTAGCGAAATTGAAGGAATAATTGGTTTTTTTGTTAATAGTTTGGTGCTACGTAGCAATTTATCTGGAAATCCGACTTTTCGAGAACTATTAGGCAGAGTCAGGGAGATAACCTTAGGAGCCTACAGCCACCAAGATTTGCCGTTTGAAAAGTTAGTTGAAGAATTACACCCAGATCGAAACCTGAGCCACCATCCACTATTTCAAGTAGTGTTTGGTTTCCAGAATGCACCAATGTCAGCGCTAGAAATGCCTGGATTAGTACCAAGCTTTATGAATATTGATTTGAAAAAAACGCGTTTTGATTTAGAACTGCATCTGTGGAAGTGTTCGGAAGATTTTAGGAGCTTATCTGGTGGAAACTGGGAGTATTCTGAAGGTTTGCGAGGCGTAATCGTTTACAACACAGATTTGTTTGAGCAAGCCACCATTAGCCGGATGCTGAAACATTTTCAAACTCTATTGTCAGGTATTGTTGCCAATCCAGAACAACGAATTGCAAATTTACCGTTGTTAAGTGACGTGGAGCGACATCAGGTATTAGTGGAATGGAATAACACCCAAGCAGATTATCCTCAAGATAAGTGTATCCATCAATTGTTTGAAGAAAAGGCACACCAGTATCCTGATTCTATAGTAGTAAAATTTGCTAACGAGCAACTCACTTATCAAGAGTTGAATAGTCGCAGCAATAAACTAGCACAACACTTACGAAAATTAGGAGTAGGTGCAGAAGTTTTAGTCGGTATTTGCATTTCACAGTCTATAGAAATGGTCATCGGGTTGTTGGGTATTCTGAAAGCTGGGGGAGCGTATGTTCCATTAGATCCCAGCTATCCTCAACAACGTCTAAATTTTATGCTGGAAGATGCACAAATTTCAGTGTTGCTGACACAAGAAAACTTACTCAAGCATTTTGAAGATTTTTCAAATATAATTATTTCTATAGATAAAGACTGGGAAATTATTAATCAACAAAATAAAGATAATTTCCAAACTGATTTAGATAGTGATAATTTAGCCTATGTTATTTACACCTCTGGTTCTACAGGAAAACCCAAGGGAGTGGCTGTACCTCACAAAGCTGTTAATCGGTTAGTGTGCAATACCAACTATATAAAATTGTCACCATATGATAAAATCGCCCAAGCCTCAAACACTTCCTTTGATGCAGCGACATTCGAGATTTGGGGAGCATTACTTAGCGGCGCTCAACTTGTAGGAATTAGTAAAGATATCACCCTTTCGCTTCACGAATTTGCATTACAACTACGAGACGAAGGTATCAACATTCTTTTTTTGACTACCGCCTTGTTTCAACAGATAGTCAGAGAGGTTCCGCAAGCTTTTTCGACCTTAAAATATTTACTTTTTGGTGGCGAGACAGTTAATGCAAGATGGATTGAAAAGATTCTTCAATATGGTGTGCCAAAGCATTTAATTCATGTTTATGGTCCGACAGAAAATACTACATTCTCCTCTTATTATTGCGTAGAAGAATTGTTAAAATCAGCTAAATCTATTCCCATTGGTCGCCCAATTCTCAATACGCAAATATATATATTAGACACGCATTTACAACCTGTGCCTATTGGTGTCACTGGCGAATTATATATTAGTGGTGATGGATTGGCAAGAGAATATTTTAATCGTACTGAATTAACTTCTGAACACTTTATTACTCATCGTTTTAGTCATAAACTAAAAACACGTCTTTATAAAACTGGTGATTTAGCTCGCTATTTACCAGATGGCAATATTGAATTTTTAGGTCGCATTGACAATCAAGTAAAAATTCGTGGATTCCGCCTGGAGTTGTCAGAGATTGAAACGGTGTTGAGTCAACATACCGCAGTGAGAGAAACTGTTGTCATTGCTGATGAGGACGTACCTGATGATAAGTACTTAGTGGCTTATATTGTTCCCAACCCTGAACAGATACCGACGCAAGACGTGCAAAGCTTTGCGTCCTTACTTCGTCAATTTCTCAAAGAAAAGTTACCAGAATACATGATTCCAAGAGCTTATGTGGTACTGAAATCTCTACCTCTAACACCTAATGGTAAAGTGGATCGCCGTGATTTACCCACGACTAATACAATGACTTTCAATACACAAGATTATGTAGCACCGCGATCGCAAGTTGAAGAGTTACTAGCACGAATTTGGGCTAAAGTCTTGGGAAAAGAAGAAGTGGGCATCCACGACAATTTTTTTTGAATTGGGCGGTCATTCTTTACTAGCGACTCAGCTCACTTCCCGCATTCGTGACACCTTCCAAATAGATTTGCCTGTACGCAATTTGTTTGAAGCACCGACGATAGAACAACTTACTAAATACATTGATTCAACATATTGGGCGACAAAAGGTTTAGATAAAGGTGGAACTACGAGTCAGAAGCGAGAAGACATGGAATTATAAGGAGAAACGCTTGATTCTAAAAACTTTCGACCAGACTTGTTGCAGTACCGACAGTTGTTGGCAACCCTTAACCCGATGGGGCAGGGCAAATGCATCTAAATTTTCACAAACCAAACATGGTTGAATTTAAGGTTTGTAACATTACCTAACAGTAATGCGATCACTATATTTTATTAGCAAAAGCTTAAATTTATCAAAAACATATAATTAAATATAATATTTAGCTAAAAAACGGGTCAAAAATTTTTGCATGAGTTATTGCAACTAGTACAACAAGGCAAAAGTAAAAAGTCAAAAGAAAGAATGCTTATATTGTCAGCTTTTTACCTCCTTCAAATGGTGAACTAGCGCTGCAGGAGGGAAACCCTCCGTAGGCGACTAGTGTTAGCGCAGCGTTAGCGACGGAGGAGCGTCACCCGTTAGCGAAGCGGTAGCGAGGAACGAGCGTCAGGGTAGCTTTATTTCCGCCATGCTGTACTAGTGCAAGATGTGATTTAACAAAGTATCATTAAGTAAATTGGATCTTGCCCCAAGTTTCTTTGATACATTTAGGCACAGAATAAGTCCAAAGTCAGCACATGTAATAATATCTTTTTGTTCTAATATTCCATATAAAAAACCAGTGACAAGTGCATCACCACTACCTGTGGTGTCTTCCGGAATAATAGTTTTATTTTTTCCTTTAGTTTTTTGACTTCGGTGGCTATAAAAGTTTACTTCTTGGTCATGATGACTAGCTATGTAAATCTGGTTTTGATATACATCCATCGGAATATCTTGTAAATAATCTCTAATAATAAGAATCATTGGGTGTGTCATCTGTTTTCTAATCTTCCAATCAAAAAACATCTGAACTTTCTGCTTTAAAGGAAGCTCTCTTTTAAATTTCTCTATTTCATCAGAGCGCTCCAAAAGCCGATTGAGTTGTTCAGTGTACAGAAACAGTATATTTGTAGATACTAAAAATCCACTTAATTTATTAAGACCTTCTGCAACATATATAGCCCCTGGTGTAAATGATACTACTATATCTTCATCCCGGATCTGCTCTAGAATATCTAACTGTAGGTCCATTTCAGGTTTTCCAGCAAATGATGTCAAATGAAGGATCTTCGATTTTTTAACTTTCTCTATTACCTTCTCTAGCTTTTGTCCATTATTTGCTCTAAGTATTTCTGATAAACAGTTATTTATACCAGGAATTACTGAGATTAGCCTTCTGGCAGAAAACTTTTCAACTAATATCCATGTCTTACCTGTTTGTTGTTTACAAAAAGCTATGTCATTTTCAATAATGAGTAATTCGTTGTCTACAGAAAAACTACTGAAAGACTCTTTTATTTTCAAACCGTCATCGTCATCCTTTACACAACCAACTATGGATGTTTTCTTACCTAGCATTGATAATCCACAAACTGTATTTGCACCAGAGCCTCCCGCACAAGAAAATTCCTTAAGAATTACTGACTCATGATCTGGACGAATTTCATCCACGCTTAGAAATCGGTCGTAATTATTTGCACTTATAGTTATGACATCAATCTCTTTGTTTTCTTGTTTTTTTATTAAGTCAATAATTTTTTGAAAGTCATCCTTATCGTTTTGAATATCCTTGGGAGACTTTGGCTTCTTCTTAAGAATTGGGGTAAGTTGCTCTGGAATACCTGTCAACCGAGTTGCAGCGCAACCAAATTTGTATGCAAACTCAACAGATTGCCCAGATCCTAGAGCATCGTAAAAACCTACAGCAAATTCAATTGCCGCGCTATCTCCAATATCCCTGCTCATGCCAATCACATAGTTAATGTGTTGAGAGATTGCTTCTGCCTGTATTTCCGAGTAACAGCCGTTAAGGACAATACACTCAACATCAGCAAACAAACTAAACAGTTCCGCTAGAGCGAGTCCATCGACTAGCTTTGGCAAACCTGTTTCGTCTTCAAATACCAGACCTTCATCTCCCGTTCCATGCCCAGAAAAATGGACAATCTGAGGATTGAAATCCAGCATCGCTCGCCGAATATCTCTTGATCGCACTGCCCACCTCTGCTCTAAGATAAATCGCTCGCGGTGTCTAGCTCGCTGTAGTCCTGCATCGATTTCACGTACTTCCTCATCTAAACGCAGCGGTGTTGTGCCTTTAGGGTTTGCTGCTAAAATCAAGATTTTTTGCTGCATAAATTAATTGGCCTTATTTATATTAAATTGAAAAATTTTTCTTAGGTAATTAACTTTGTTAGTAGCAACGTTATTCAACGGGATAAGGGTGGTAACTTCTTGCTATTTCACTACCCTGAGCGTGAAAGCTCATTTGCCCTAAGTCATTGCTGGATTAACGATAGGGACGACCTGATGCATTTTTTCCCTTGTATAACGCAGGTAGCATGAAACTGCTTTTTCAAATCATCTTCCATGTTGATGTGCATTTCTTTAGTAGTTTTGGCGTTCATGTAATTGATTCTCACACGCATAAAGCTACAAAACTAAAAACGGCATTTCCGAAAAAATTCCATTAACTCATATCTTGCACCAACACATATTCGTGTAAAGCTATACAAACAAAACCGTAGTTAGCAGGATAACAACCCTTATTTTTCTTTTTAACGAGAAAAATATATGTTTATTGAAAAAGAAAAAATCAGTATTAACACGTTGTGAGTTTCGTGGATGAGGGGACTTTAAGTATTGTGATTGCCTTCCTCTTCAACAGGGGTAAGGCGGCGATTAATCAAAACTTATACGTAAGTCGAGCCGAAATCCCCATGATAACGTGCGTTCGCTTCGCCCTCAATTGCCCTGAACGCTCATCCGATAGAGGATATTTGGTTGCAAGCTAAAACTTGGGTTGCCCTTGGCCACGGCGATACCGCCGTATCATAGCATGACTTCCTAGCATGTAGTATATCTGTATCGTGTGTCAAGGGGGGTTACATTCTTGCTCTTACGATGCCAAAAGGCAAGCCCTGAGGCTCGTTCGCCCTTGGCGTCTCCCCTTGGGAGAGGACTCCTACCCCTGCCTTAGAGCGGGTGACGTTCGCAAGCTCGCTCTAAGCGAAGCTATGCCGTAGGCTTTACGCAGCGTCTCCCGAAGCGAGAAGATCGTAGTCGCCGTGCGTGAGCCCCCTGCCGCGCTGCCTCACCGCAGAGGGTCTACGCAAATCGTGACTCGCCTATCAAAAATCTATCTGAACTGATAAAATTATCAAAAAATCGGATCTTGTCCATTTGTCGATTTGTTACGGCTACTGTTTTAATGCAGCCTATATCCGTGAAAGTTATGTATATTAGTATTGCCTTAGACAAGAAAAAACGCGAAGTCTGCCGGATAGAAGTTTCTAGTAGGCTTGCTTCGCGGCTTCTCTTCTCCTGTGCTATCCGTGGGTTGAAGATGAGCCAAGTGATAACTGAGCTAGTTGAGCAATGATTAAAAGCCAACGAAGCTCCCTTACATAACAACTGTTACGAAGAGGTGTAATTTTGAATACAGTTGAGTTATTGTCTTATCTTTGTAGCTTAGATATTCAATTTTTTATAGATGGTGAAAAGTTTCGTTGTAACGCGCCTGAAGGAATTCTTACAGCAGAACTACGTGCAGAAATCCAAGAGCGTAAAGCAGAAATTATTGAATTTTTAAAAGCAACTGATCGTACTAATAACCACAGCTTTAGACCCCTGGTACCTATTTCGCGGTCAGGAAATCTTCCCCTCTCCTTTGCTCAACAACGGCTGTGGTTTCTTGACCAATTAATCCCTAATAATCCTTTCTATAACATTCCCGTAGCTCTACATTTAACAGGTTCGCTAAATTTAGCCGCGATAGAGCAAACTTTTAACGAAATTGTGCGACGACATGAAGCTTTACGCACCACTTTTGTTATGCAGTCAGGGCAACCGATTCAAGTAATTCATTCTACACGAACAATACCGTTACCAATAATAGATTTACGGCAACTGCCACAAACTCAACGAGAAATACAAGCACGACGATTAACTAACCTTGAAGCTCAACGTCCTTTCAATTTATCAACTGATTCGTTGTTGGTTGTAAAACTGCTGAGGTTGGATGAGACAGAATACATCCTGCTGCTGAATATGCACCACATTGTCTCCGATGGTTGGTCTATTGGGGTGCTGATTCAAGAAATAGCAGCACTCTACACAGCCTTTGCTAACAATCAGCCTTCTCCACTACCGGAACTTACAATCCAATATGCAGACTTTGCATACTGCCAACGCCAATGGTTACAAGGGGAAGTATTACAAAAGCAACTCGGTTACTGGCAGAAGCAATTAGACGGTATTTCTATGTTAAATCTGCCAACCGACAGGCCAAGACTAGCTGTTCAAACTTACCAGGGTGCAAGGCATCCTCTGCAATTATCAAAAAGTTTGAGCAAAGCACTTTTAGCTCTCGGACACCAAGAAGGGGTAACTTTGTTTATCACCCTCCTAGCAGCATTTCAAGTTTTGCTATTCCGCTACACACAACAAGAAGACATTGCTATTGGTTCGCCTATTGCCAATCGCAACCGTAGTGAAATTGAGGGATTAATTGGTTTTTTTGTCAATAGCTTAGTCCTGCGTACAAACTTAACTGGAAACCCAACTTTTCGAGAATTGTTAGGCAGAGTAAGAGAGGTAGCTTTAGGGGCATACACTCATCAAGTATTTGCCTTTTGAAAAACTTGTAGAAGAACTGCATCCAGAGCGGAATTTGAATCAAAATCCACTGTTTCAAGTGGTGTTTGCCCTGCAAAATGCGCCTATGTCAGCATTAGAGTTAACTGGTTTAACTTTAAGTCCGCTACCTTGTGATACGGAAACGACACGCTTTGATTTGGAGTTACACCTATGGGAGCCAAATACCCAAAATGGTTTATGGGTAGATAGCTCAGAAGGAATTAGTGGTTTTGTAATTTACAGCACTGATTTATTTGATGACGCTACTATCACTAGAATGTTAGGACACTTCCAAACATTACTTGAGAGTATAGTTGCTAATCCAGAACAACGAATTGCACAATTACCATTTTTAAGTGAATCTGAGCTACATAGTTTATTATTTCAATGGAATAATACTCAGGTAAGTTATCCTCAATATCAGTGTATTCATGAGTTATTTGAGAGTATTGCCGAACAGATTCCTGATGCGATTGCGCTTAGCGCACGCTCCGCGAACGCACTAGTCTTTGGCGATGAGCAACTCAGCTATAAAGAGTTAAATAGACGTAGCAATAAACTTGCACATTATCTAAAAAAATTAGGAGTAAAAACCGAAGTTTTAGTAGGACTTTGTGTAGGACGCTCTTTTGATATGGTAATCGGGATGTTGGGCATCTTGAAAGCAGGTGGAGCTTATGTACCTTTAGATCCGAGCTACCCATCTGAACGTTTAAACTTTATGCTTGAAGATACTCAAGTCTCAGTTTTAGTAACTCAAGATAAATGGATTAAAGGTTTGGAAAACCATAATTTACAAGTAATCTGTTTAGATAAAGATTCGGAATTTATTACTCAAGAAGTTGAAGATAATCTTACCAGCAAAGTTAAAGTAGATAACCTTGCTTATGTCATTTATACCTCTGGCTCGACTGGAAAACCTAAAGGGGTTAAAATTGAACATAGAGGATTGTTAAATCTAGTTTTTTGGCATCAAAAAGCGTTTACAGTTTCACTCCTTGACAGAGCAACGCAGATTTCAGGAGTTGGCTTTGACGCTTTTGGTTGGGAAATTTGGCCTTATCTTACTACTGGGGCAAGCATTTATTTTGTAGATAATGAAGTACGGCAAATGCCTGAACAGCTACGAGATTGGTTAATATCAAGAGCGATAACAATTTCGTTTATCCCAACTCCAATAGCCGATAAAATTCTCTTATTAGATTTTCCTAAAAACGCAGCTTTACGAATATTACTCACAGGTGGAGACAGATTAAATCAATATCCTTTAGCTGACCATTCTTTCCAGTTAGTTAATAATTATGGACCAACTGAGAACACGGTTGTGACAACTTCGGGTCATATTTCTGTTGAGAATAAAGATAATTTAGCGTCCCCCATTGGTCGGGCGATCGCTAATACACAAGTTTACATATTAGATCAACATTTACAACCAGTACCTATTGGTGTTTCGGGAGAGTTATACATCAGTGGTGATGGCTTAGCACGAGGTTATTTAAACCGTCCTGACTTAACTGCTGAACGCTTCCTTTCTCATTCTTTTACTAATAAGTTAAAAGCACGACTTTATAAAACAGGTGATTTAGTTCGCTATCGAGTAGATGGAAACATTGAATTTTTAGGTCGCCTCGACGAGCAGGTTAAAGTGCGGGGCTACCGCATTGAGTTGGGAGAAATTGAAGCGGTACTGAGTCAGCATCCAGCAGTACAGCAAACCGTAGTCATAATTCGTGAGGATAAAGGCGAAAAGCGCCTCGACGCTTATGTGGTACCAAAAACCGAATACAGCAGCGACCAGAAGAATATACAATTAATGCAATTACAGAATGAGCAAGTTTTGCAATGGCAGATGCTCTATAATGAAACTTATAATCAACCTGCCGAATCAGCAGATCCAAAATTGAATATTGTCGGCTGGAACAGCAGTTACACAAATCAGCCTATTCCAGCAGAGCAGATGCTCTCGTGGGTGAATAACCAAGTTGAGCAGATTTTGGCTTTGCAACCCAAGCTAGTGTTAGAAATTGGTTGTGGAACAGGTTTAATTCTGTTTAAAATTGCACCTCACTGCACTAAATATTGGGGTACAGACTTTTCTCCAGTTTCACTTAACTACATTCAGCAGCAGCTACAAAAGCAAGAAATACCGCAGGTAAAGCTGTATCAGCAAATGGCTACTGACTTCGAGAAAGTGGAAAAAGCAGCTTTTGATGCAGTAATTCTCAACTCAGTTGTACAATATTTCCCTAGTATTGATTACCTGATTCGTGTATTAGAAAATGCTGTCGAGGCAACTGCTCCAGGTGGCTTTGTTTTCATCGGAGATGTGCGTAGTTTGCCACTCTTACAAGCTTTCCATGCGTCAGTGCAACTGTATCAAGCGGAACCTTCCCTTACCCGCGTCGAGTTGCAGCAACGGGTACAAATGCAAATATTTCAAGAAACAGAGTTAGTCATTGACCCAGCTTTTTTTGCTGCAATAAAGCAACGCTTTCCGCAGATTAATCATGCACAAATTCAACTGATGCGGGGTAAACATCACAATGAGCTAACTGAGTTTCGTTACAATGTGATTCTTCATATTGGTGCCGAAACTGTTAATAATACTGAAAATTATTCAGTGCTAAACTGGTCTGAAGAGCATCTAACCATCTCAGCAGTGCGTCAGTTATTAATTGAAAATCAACCAGAAATATTAAGCATTATCAATGTACCTAATGCGCGGGTGATATCAGCAGTTAAAACAGCAGAATGGCTATCAGATGTAGAAGGTTTTAAAACTGTAGGTCAAATGCGTAAAGCTTTGCAAGAAATCGAAAATTTTGGAGTAGACCCAGAAGATTTGTATACACTGGATGTACCTTACCGAGTTGATATTACCTGGTCACCTTCAAATATTCAAGGATTCTATGATGTGGTTTTTGTACGACAAGATAAAATAGCTAAGAGAACTATTTTTCCACATAGTACTACTCACTCTCGTCCCTGGCAATCTTACGCCAATAATCCCCTACAAGCCAAAGCTGCGCGTAAATTAGTGCCGCAGTTACAGACTTACATAGCAGAAAAACTGCCTGAGTACATGATGCCATCAGCTTTTGTCGTATTGGAGTCTTTACCTCTAACAGCTAACGGTAAAGTCAATCGCCGCGCCTTAAGAGCATTGCATGATGCAATTAAGCCCCAATTACCTGAAAATTACATCGCACCTCGGACTCCTGTTGAACAAGTGCTGGTGAAAATTTTTGCTGAGGTTTTGGGACTTAAGCAGGTAGGAATTTATGACAATTTCTTTGAATTAGGCGGTCATTCATTACTGGCAACTCAGCTTGTCTCTAGAGTGCGCGACACCTTGTGTGTGGAGTTACCTTTGCGTACAGTATTTGAAGCATCGACAATTGCAGAATTATCTAAAGTAGTGGAAAAATTTAAACAAACCAATGCTCAAAGTCAAGCCCCAGTTTTGGTACCACTATCGCGTGAAAGTCGGCGGATTAAGTTATCTTCCCTAAACAAAGAGAGCAAGGGACGTTAGAAGATATTTTAAAAGGGTAATTTTCCAAAAAAAGGCAGATGGTAGAGAGCATCCTTTGAAGATTTTCTGCTGCTAGATTTGATTCGTTTGTGGCATCAGGAAGAGGCGCATTTAGGCATTGAGATTGATGCGCGGGTTTTTGCCTATATAGTTAGTAATGATGACTATTTGGATCAAGCGTTATCGCATCTTGGTTTGATTCAGCCTAATCCCTAATGGTGGTTTCAAGTGATTTATGGGCTGTTGTGGGCGAGGGGGAATATAGTTCTCGTGCCAAATATTCTTATAATAATCCCTTTGCTCAAATCTTGCACCTTCTCAATAAGGAGTAGATGGGCAGTATCGGACCAACGACATCATAAGCTTTTTGGGTTTTGATTTTCGCAATAAGATGTTGGTGCAAGATCTGAGTTTGCCGTGCTTCCCGATACAGATAGAGAACTTTTGCTGGATGTGTTGCAAGTCGGCGATCGCGTAGTTTGGCTGGATAAAGCTGATTGGCGAGAACAACTAGAAGAAGCATTTAGAAGTGGTGCATCGGTTTCGCTGATTGCGCGTCTTGAGGCGAGAGGGGATTTGAAGTTAGCGATTTTGAGTTTGGCAGCCGAACCGATGGAGCTTGGTTTTTTGCAAGTTTACTCGTTAGTAGAAGGTGTGCAACGACATCCCCAAGGGTTTGCGGTGAGGTTACGGGTATCAGAGGTGGTGCTGAGTGAAGTACATTCGTAGGGGTGAACGGCTGTTCGCCCTTACAATTTGGAGTTGCGTCAATCTCTTTTTTTTGATTATCAAGTGAAAAGAAAGGAATAGGTGGCATTAATTCACGTAAAATTCCACTTCCATTAAGCTCTGTATTTTTTTCTTGACTATCATGGATCATAACTTTATAAATAAACCATGTTTTCTGCAAAATATTTACATATTTTGATTGACAAACTCCATTAATTTCATAATGTGAACTCTCAAATTCTTTTTGACTATACTGAGAAATTTCTATCTCATTGAAAAACTCAACTATTTTTATTTGAGCAACCATATCATCTTCTAAGTTTTCACCAAGAAAATATTCTATAACACCTGTATTATTTAGTACTTCATTATTTTTATCTTCTGTCTCTGGATGCTTTTGTAATAAATTGTCATGTTCATAGAGTTTATTAA
>JAQYWO010000121.1 GCA_029379215.1 Rhizonema sp. PD37 | reverse complement strand
AAAATGAATAAAGAAATCTAAAAAAATATGTTCATGCAGTATGATCGACATTCAAGCATTACTTAGAGGATTTTTCAGTAATCGTCTGTCCCTTAGACAACTCGCTTGAGCATGAAATTGCTCGATGAGTTAGAAAGTTAAACACATTTGCAGGAATAGTTGTAATGACTGATTTTAGAATTGAAACTGATAGTTTGGGTGAAGTAAAAGTGCCAGCCAATCAACTTTGGGGAGCACAAACACAGCGATCGCTTGAACATTTCAGCATTGGAGACGATTTGATACCACGAGAAATGATTTTGTCGTATGCGGTTCTCAAGAAGGCAGCCGCGATCGTCAACCGAAGAGAGAAACGCTTAGAAGATCAGCAGACGAACTTAATTGTGCAAGTGTGTGATGAGATTCTAGCAGGAAAACATCACGATCAGTTTCCATTACATGTGTGGATGACAGGTAGTGGGACTCAGTTCAATATGAACGTTAATGAAGTGATTTCAAATCGCTGCTGTCAGTTAGCTGGAACGACATTGGGTAGCAAAACTCCTGTCCATCCAAACGATCACGTAAACATGTCACAGTCGTCGAATGATTCGTTCCCATCTGCAATGTGTATTGCAACGGCACAGGTAGCAAAAGAACGTCTGATTCCGGTTCTCCAGCAGTTACAAGATGCGATCGCCAAAAAAGCACAAGCTTGGCAAGACATCGTCAAAATTGGTCGAACTCACCTGCAAGACGCAACACCACTCACACTTGGGCAAGAGTTTTCAGGTTATGCAGGGCTGTTGGAGGATAATCTAGAGCGATTAGAACAGAGCTTACAAGGAGTTTATCGCTTAGCATTGGGTGGAACAGCCGTTGGAACTGGAATTAATACTCTACCAGGATTTGACAAAGCTGTAGCTCAAGAAATTGCTGATTTAACGAATTTACCGTTCGTGACGGCTCCAAACAAGTTCACAGTTCAAGGTTCGCACGATGCCCTCGTTCAATTCAGTGGTGTTCTGAAAACATTGGCAACATCATTATATAAAATTGCCAATGATATTCGACTCTTAAGCTGTGGTCCACGCTGCGGATTCGATGAACTGAATATTCCTCAAAACGAGCCTGGTTCATCGATTATGCCGGGTAAAGTCAATCCAACGCAATGCGAAGCTTTAACAATGTTGGCGCTGCAAGTCATTGCAAATGATTTAGCCGTCACAATGGGCGGTGGCAGTGGTTATCTAGAGATGAACGTTTACAAGCCTCTAATCATTTTCAACATTATGAAATCGATGCGGTTACTGCACGACGGTTGCCATAACTTCCAAATCTTTCTGATTGAAGGAACTGAGCCTAATCGCAAGCAGATTGATCGCTTCGTTCAGCAATCTCTCATGCTCGTTACCGCTCTTAGCCCAACAATCGGTTACGACAAAGCTTCACAAGTTGCCCACTATGCTCTCGATCACGATCTCACACTCAAAGAAGCAACGCTGAAACTAGGATTCGTCAGCGAGGCAGACTATGACAAGATTGTTGATCCGAAAAAAATGGTTGCACCTCACAGTTGAAGCAATCCTCTCTAAGTAAACCTAAACGACTCACAAAAATTGTAGGAGAAAAATCAATGTCAAACAATAAGCATGGTGTCGAGCTTTTACGCGATTCAGTTTTGAATAAGTCTACTGCCTTTACTCAAGAAGAGCGGGAAAAACTGGGATTAGTTGGGCTAATTCCTGATGTCACTGAATCTGAAGATTTGCAGATGCGTCGAGTCATGCAGCAGCTGGGACATAAAAATACCGATCTTGATCGCTACATTTACTTGATTAGTTTGCTCGACAATGATGAAACGCTGTTTTATCGTGTGATTATGTCCGATCCCATGCGGTTTTTGCCGATTGTCTACGATCCCACAATTGGAGAAGCGTGTCTCAAATTCGGACATATTTTCCGTCGTCCGCGTGGGATGTATTTATCGATCGCTCATAAAGGACGAGTGAAAGAAATTCTGTGCAACTGGACAGTTAAAGATGTGCGCTTTATCTGTGTTACCGATGGCGGTAGAATTCTGGGACTTGGCGATTTGGGTGCGAATGGAATGGGAATCCCGATCGGCAAACTGCAACTTTACACCGCAGCCGCAGGTGTCCCTCCGGAAGGACTATTGCCAATGTATCTCGATGCAGGCACAAACAACGAATCTTTGCTCAACGATCCGCTTTATTTGGGACTACGCAAAACTCGACCTTCAACTGATGAACTGTATGCTTTTGTAGATGAATTTGTGGAAGCGGTACAAGAAGTTTTTCCGCGTTGCTGTATTCACTTTGAAGACTGGACAGGTAGTGATGCGGTGCAGTTGTTAGCTCGCTATGCAGAGAAAGTATGCTGCTACAACGATGACATTCAAGGAACGGCAGCGATCGCGATCGCGGGGATTATCAGCGCGTTAAAGGTAACGAAAAGCCAACTCAAAGATCAACGAATTCTATTTCTCGGAGCAGGTTCGGCAGGTATTGGAATCGCGAATATGATTGCGACGGCAATGACGCTCGAAGGACTTTCAACTGAAGACGCTCAGTCACAGATTTCTATGTTTGATGTGAATGGATTGCTAGAGCCTAGCCGTAAGGATTTGTTTGAGTTCCAAAAACCTTATGCTCATCAGCATGAACCAACAAAAGACTTCGTAGAAGCAATTAAATCCATCAAGCCCACGGCAATTATTGGAGTCAGCACGGTTGGCAAAGCCTTCACGCAGCAAGTCGTTGAAACTATGTCACAGATTAATGAGCGTCCGATTATTTTTGCGCTCTCAAATCCCACCGATCATGCGGAATGCACTGCCGAACAAGCTTACAAATGGTCGAAAGGCAAAGCACTGTATGCAGCAGGAGTACAGTTTCCCAACGTGCAGTATGATGGAAAGACATTGCTACCAGGTCAAGCGAACAATTTTTATATTTTTCCGGCGATCGGGCTTGCGGTTTACGCGACTCAAGCAAAGCGCTTGACTGATGAAATGTTTATTGAAGCTGCTCATGCGGTTTCCGATCAAATCACAACCGAGCAACTTCAGCAAGGACTCCTTTATCCACCTCAATCGAACATTCTCGAAACCGAAATTCAGACAGCGATCCGAATTGCTAAAGTTGTGTTTGATCACAACCTCGCTAATGTTGATCATCCCGATGATATAGAAGCGTTTATCCGCAGTCATGTCTACCAACCTAAGTACTCAACCCTTGTTTAGGGACTGATGACAAGCCGCTACATTTTTCTTAGCTCAAAAATAAGTAGCGGCGACGTTCCTTGACTCATTGCTTTGTGCGATCGCGTACAGGTTATTCATCCTTTAATAAAGAATCTCCTTGTAGAGCGCAACGCTCTTTTTGATAGGGGTGAAGTTCAGATAAAACGTTCTCTTGGATTGTCTTCAAAGATTGCTCCTCGCCGTTCTAGTTCAAGTTTCGTGCCTGCGTAGCGCACGAAGCTCGCCTCTTGAAGCTTCAAGAGACAAACTTCGCGAGTCACAAGGCGTCCGATTTTGAATCCTCTGTCTTTAGACAGGGGTTCCTTCAGCATGGCTGCCTTCTCAAGACATCTACATCAAGATACCTGCTTTTTCTTAACTTGTCACGAATCCAGACTGTCGAATCATTAACCGTATAGATAAAGTAAAAATAACAACAACATTGACACCCTGTTTATTACTGAATATAATATTGACAGCAAACATAGTAATTATCACTTTTTGCTAGTAGCAAAAAGTGATTCAAAGACTAGTAATTTAGAAAAAAGTAGCTTGCAAAAAGTGGTTGTAACCTATCCTGAACAAGCGTTACAACCATATACTTTCTACACCTTATCAGGGTTAGTACTTAAACTTGATGTAAAAAAAGCGTTGATGAAGTTCAAGTAAAAATACAGTTAACCAACTGATAGAGCTTGATAACCTATGTAAGTATATAGGCAAGTTAGTAAAATCTTCAATTTTTATGACTAAATATAGGAGACTAAATGCTAGGAGTTAGCCAAAAACTCTTAATAGGAGTATCAGTTGCATTTCTTAGTATTAATGGCATAAAAGCGGCTCATGCCTATCAAGTGTTTAACAACCGCGAACAATGGGAAGCAGCACTGTCTAATCCGAGTACAACTTTTGATTTTTCTAGTGTAGCTGGAGAAAACATACCATCTGGAACTGTCCTGCCAAATGGTTTAGCAGTTAGTTATCTACCAAGTGCTAGAAGTGGAGGCGGTACTGTTTCTGCTGTGGCAACTACTACAGGAGTATCAATTACTGGTACAAGGGAAATTGGTAGTGGTCCAATACTAGGTCTTCCATCTTCAGTACAGGCGATCGGATTCGATCTAACTCTTACTCGCGGACTTGCCGAATTTGGAAACTTCTTAGTAGAGTTTCCGACTATCAAAGCAGCTCCTCGTGATGGAGGAATACTTAAATTTCGTACTTCCTCAGGATTTTTTGGATTTATTTCTGATCCAGATATTTTTTTTAATAAAACTGAAATAAGATGTGAGGTGGATGATTGTCTTACAATTGGAGGCGTGGCTGTAGACAATATCAGTGTTTCTTCTGCAATTCAACCCGTCCCGGAACCATCTTCTACGTTAGGGCTAAGTGCTGCAATAAGTGTTTTGTTAGCACTAAAACTCAAATCAAAACAACAGAAATATTTTTGACATTTCCGTTAACCTAAGTATGGGAGTCGCCTCCCATACTCGGTTTCAAAACCGGACATGAAAGTTTACCCTTCATCCGGTTCCTCTCCAAGTAGACCTTTGAGAAGTTTCATGGTATCGGAGAGTTCAGAAGGCAGAAGGCAGAGGGCAGAGGGCAGAAGGAACCCACACTTAAAAGTGTGGGATTGAAACTTGGACGCCGTTTTTCTCGCGCTATGCGTCTCGAAAAACATCTTTTTTCAAACTGGGCTTTAAACCCAGAACTAAAGTTTTTTAAGAGGACTGGAAGCAGAATGCCTTCAGCATAGCTGCCTCCTGCCCTCTGCCTTTCTTTGTGACTGCTGCTAAGATGCATGAGTTGGGAATTCGTACTGGTGCGGATTTGAAAGAGCGTCTACGCTCTTCTATGTGATTGGAACTTGAACAAGTTTCTCAAATTGTGCAGCAACGTTTAGAACAGCACCAAACAGGAGGAAGTACGATAACAGTGAAAGTGAAGTTTTCGGATTACCAGCTTCTTACACGTAGCAAGACCTCATTTACTCCAATTAGTGAATTGAATGAAATCATTGTCATAATAAGGACAATGTTTGAAGGAATTGAACTAGGCGAACGTAGTGTTCGGTTGTTGGGAATTTCGTTATCTAATCTTGATAATGTTAAGGAAGCCGAACTGATACAATTATCCTTATTTGAATGAATTATAAGTCAAAATCGAGAGAGTGACGAAATGTCTGTTGAAGACGAGCTTCAAATGAAGTCAGAAGCAAAGACATCTTACTCTTTACAATGAATATATGAAACTACAGACCATTGTAATCATTGTTGGACTTATAGCGATTCCTATCATCGGATTTAGAGCTTATAGTGCTATGTCTGCCCCACTACCCATTGGGTTTCCACCACCTACCGCTGCTGGCAAGATCGAAATTAAGCATTACCCACATTATCGTTCTGGTACCTATACTTATATTGGACCACTTCGTCAGGCGGCAAACGCTGCTTTTGAACCCTTATACCGTCATATCAGCTCAAACGATATTCCGATGACGGCACCAGTAGAAACCCGTTACCCCATTATCACCTTACAGGAAGGACAAAGCGGTAAAGGTGATGAGATTGGTCAAGCTGAAGTATCCTTCTTGTACCGTGACAAAGACGTCCATCCGCAAAATGTAGCTCAGGACATTCAGGTAGAAGATCATCCAGCAATGACGGTGGTGAGTATTGGTGTTCAAGGTGCTTACACTTTCACAAGCTATCAACAGAACTTAGAGCGCCTACGTGAATGGCTCAGACAACATCCTAACTATACAGTTTCTGGTCCACCGCGTCGTTTTTTATACAATTCGCCGTTTACGCCAGATGTGATCAAGTATAGTGAAGTCCAAATTCCAATAAGAGTGAATCTATACTCCCGGACAACTTATTACGATGAGAGCAAGTACTTATGAAATTATGAAAAGGCTGTTAATTTTTAGTTTATTAATCTTGACATTTATTGCTTCTTTAGTAGCTAATGCTGCTCAACCGCGTGTGCAAACCTCTTTGTGGGAAGTTTATCAACAGTCACTTAAAAGTGCTAAATACGTTGACTTAACTCATAAGATAACCCCTAGTATGCCTGTATGGCAAGGATTTGCGGCACCTCAATTTGAGGCGACTGTCAACCCAAAAACAGGAATCGCTTACACTTATAGTAAAGACAACTTTGAAGCGACTCATTATAATTTACCCACAGATCAATTAGGAACTCAACTAGATCCTCCTGCTCACTGGAACCCTGACTATCCAGCGATTGATGAGTTACCTCCAACTTTTGCTGTTCGTCCTTTAGTAGTGATTCCTATCCAAGATCGGGTAGCGAGTGACCCCAATTATCACCTCACTGTTAAAGATATTCAAGATTGGGAAGCGAAACATGGTAGAATTCCTCAAGGTTCAGTTGTATTCATCCGCTCTGACTGGTCTAAGCAATGGTCGGACCCAAAGATTGCATATCGGACAAAGTTTCCGGGAGTCAAGCTAGAAGCACTTAAATTTCTACACTTGCAACGCCAAATTTTATTTCATGGACACGAACCGCTTGATACAGATAGTACCCCTACCTTGGAAGGAGAAGCTTGGCTGTTGAAGAACGGATATACTCAAGCAGAAGGTGTAACCAATCTCGATCAAGTCCCTGAAACAGGTGCACTTGTATCAATTGGTTATCCAAAATTTAAAGGTAGTTTGGGAGGGTACGCACGTTATATTGCTATCTGTCCGCCAAATTGGAAATATGGTGTGTCTGTAGGCGAAATTCCCGAATCACCCCTGCAAAAACTACAATCACCCCTTCACTGGGATGAAAAGCTTGGTGTCAGGGTACGATAGTCATTTTTGCAGAATTAAAAATTAAAAAAGCTTGAGTTGCAGATTGTCTAGCAATTCTTAATAGACATGTCCACAAATGTGATGTAAGGGTGAACAGCCTTACCCTACACAGTTTCCCGTACAGGCGAACGCTTCTACTAAGGGTTTTAACAAACGCAACATTACTGTCGGTTGGCTTATTTTTAAGGGACAAGAGGAATTAATTCTTCAAGGAGAGAGGAAGATTGTACCAACTATCAAGCACTAACCTGATCGACCAGCCGACGAGGAAGAATCCAAGTCGCCCAAAGCAAAGTGGCTGGAGGATCACGGTTTTGCTGTTTTTCGGTATTTCCTTCCAGCGAAGGTATGAGGCGATCGCTCGCCTGTGACAGTTGTGTAGGTCATGCCAGTTATGCTATATGCTACTACTGTGTAACTTGATAGTGTGTTTTTACCTCCTGTATGTGTAATATCTATAATTATCTTTCTTATACGTTGGTATTCTTTTGCCGGATTAAACTATACTAAAGTCTATCTTTACAATTCTATATAATTCAATCAGTCGAAAAGGATTTCATGATAAATAGACAAACATTATTCAGCGAAGAAAAATTAGTTAATGCTGAATACAAAGTGAGCAAAGTCTCATCATTTGCAGAGGTGTGGGAGTCTGCTATTGGAGGAGAAAAAGCGCTTCATGCTACAGTGACTTTAAGTCCTGGTGACATTATTTGCTCTTTCGTAAGTAAACAGGTATTGACAGAAGCAAACTATTTATCAGTGCAAGTAAATGAGCATGAACACATTCTGTTGAATCCAGAGTTTTTACAATACATCAATCATAGTTGTGAACCTAATGTGTTTTTTGACACAAAAAATATGATGGTAACTTGTTTGCGACCAATTGAAATAGGTGAAGAAATGACATTCTTTTATCCTAGCACTGAATGGCAGATGAGCCGACCATTTAAGTGCTTCTGTCAAAGTCCTGCGTGCTTGGGATATATTCAGGGAGCTGCCCATCTACAACCAAAAACATTGCAGAAGTATAAACTTACTCATTTTATACAACAAAAACTGTAAACTTTTGTAACCTTCACCTATAAAAGTTTATAACTTAGAACCTACAAAAAAAACACCAATTGTTACTCGGGAATATATGAAAGACTGCTTAAGAGATGCGGGAATGAATATAAGTTCGCTCAAACTAGAGTTACTACGAACTCCTTTTGATCGTCCTTACACAGGCATAATACTTGCATTCGTAAAAAAAAACTTACTCATTTTGGTGAATTCTCTAATTAGTTTCTCCATCAAGTTAGGAATACATTTTAGTTGAGGGGTGAGTATCAGTGAATTACTGCAAGTGGTGGTGGCAACGAGAGGATCTTTGCTATGTTGAAGATTATCTATTCCTAGGCGGGCAAAACCTTCATTCCTTAGCACACTCTGCTGCATCTCCATGCTATGTTTACAATAGTACTCGTATCAAGCAGAACATTCTTCGTATACATTGTGCATTACAGGAAGCGTCCTTAGCCCACCGCATTTTTTATGCTATCAAGGCTAACCGCAATCCGTCACTTCTAAGCTATGTGCGTAGTCTTGGATTGACAGGCATTGATTGCTGTTCTCCTAGTGAACTTCTTTTAGCAAGGCAAGTTGGCTTTCTTGAGGAAGAAATAACTTATACCGGAACTTCAGTTTCTAATGATGATTTGGCAATCATTGCACGACACCCTGGTATTTTCCTGAACTGTGATTCTTTAAGCCAGATTCGCCGTCTTGGACAGCTAGCACCAGGAAGAGAAATCGGTATCCGTGTGAATCCAAACATCGGATTAAGTTATGGTGCTAATCCAAAACTTCAATATTCTGGGTATAAGACAACAAAATTTGGCATCTACAAGGACTCTTTTCTGGAAGCATTGCAACTGGCAACGCAGTACAACTTAAAGGTGACAAGAATTCATTGTCATTCAGGCTGGGGTTTTTTGAACAAGCAACTTCCTGTTTTTGAAACACTTTTGAATGAGCTTTGCTGGTATATTGACCAGCTTCAAGCACCTAAGTATATTAACCTTGGTGGTGGGCTTGGTGTTCCTATCGTCAAGGATGATAGTCCTTTAGATTTAGAAGTATGGGCAAAATTAATTGCTAAGTATTTTGCACCTAGAAATCTCGAAGTTTTTGTAGAGCCTGGCGATTATATTGTTAAAGATGCAGGAATTTTACTACTGCAAATAAACACGATTGAGCGCAAACAGAATAAAGTCTTTGTTTATGTTAACGGAGGCTGTAACATCAACCTCAATCCAGCTTTATACCAATTACCTTTAGAAGTTGTTCCGGTAATCTTACATACACAAAATAATATTGATGTTGACCTGGATTGGATGCAAGTTACCATCGCTGGTAATATCAACGAAGCTATTGATATTTTTGCTGAAGATATTTATATTCCTCCGGTAAAAGAAGGTGATTATCTTGCTTTTTTGAATGCAGGCGGCTATGGTTCATCTATGAGTTCTAATCACTGCATGCGGGGAATTTTTTCAGAATATTTGATTTATAATTTCCAGAAATAATTGTGATGAGAGGAGTTTAGACAAATGCATGTCATACATTATAGTAATCTTCACTTAGAGCGCATACAATTTATCCCTCTCCAGGTGGCCTTCTCCCAAAACTGGGAGAGGCGGCGTGAGGGCATTCTGGATGTGACTCAAACGATAACTGCTATAGTCTAAACTCCAGTCAATAAATCTTAGTCATCATTTTGCCTATCCGTTTTCTCCGACTCCTATCTTGCAAACTTTTTGCACTTTCATGACCGTTTAACTTACTTTGATTTTAGAACAGATGATGTGAATCAATTAGTTCGATCTTCAGTATATTTCCCTGATAACTCTACTCCATGAATTGGCAAAGTTTCAATTTCTGGTTTTTTTACCGACATTTCCGGCATTATCAAAGCACTGTCAAAGGATGGGGGAAGTATATCTTGTGTTTTTATCGGCTGTGTAGTTTCAAAGTGATTCAAACTAGCATCGTCACTAAACGAAATTCCTTTGCCCTCGTCGGCGATGGTTTCACCATTCAGTTGCAAACCGACTACTCCCATTACTATCAGTACTATTGATAATATTTTTCCAAGACTAATTGACTCATTAAACCACAAAATCCCTATGGTTACTATCAAGACTGTTCCTAAACCAGACCAGATTGCATAAGCATTACCTATCTCTATTGTTTTGAGAGCGAACGTCAATACGATATAAGAAAGAGCATAAAAGAAGAATATGAAAATTGAGGGCCATACTCTAGTGAACCCTTCTGAGAATTTCATAGCAGTAGTGCCTGCTACTTCAAAAAGGATTGCCAAAGTCATATATATCCAACCGAACATCTTTATACCTCCAAATTGGTCAAATAGGGCTATTAACCCAAGTTGCTAGTTATGTATTTAAGCGATCATATGGGTCAGTAAAGCAATAAAATCCCCCTAGAGGAAAAAAGATAGGTTTAGGCGGGCACGAAATAATTACTATTTATACTATCACTGATCACTTGTGTACATGCGATTGGGCATTATGATGACAGTGAGATATCCTCCTATAGCACACAGCGAGCCAACGCGTTGCCCAAGTCTATTGCGGTTGTGCTAATACTAACGAAAAATCTGCTAGCCTCCGGAATTATCGCCCCATGAAAGGAAGTTCAGTACTCTCCTGGAACTTCCAGACTTCTCTCTACTGTGCCCAAGGGAGTGAGGAATTCCTCAAGAAATTGCTTAGATAGTTGGTCAAAAGGGATTCTGGTCATTGCATAGTTTTTATGTACTACTACTATCTACCACGTTGTCGGATGAATGACAAAATTATACGTAGAGATTTAGTGGTAAAGGCGATCTGCGGAGCGGCACATCAGCGCTTCGCACTCCCATAAAGGCAACTTGACTCGAGCGATCGCTCATAATAGCGTAAGTTGCTAGTACAACAAGAATGATGCTCGCACTCGAACTCTTAACTCTCAATAAACGTTACGGTTCTTATCAAGCCGTGAATAATCTCAGCTTACAGATTCCCCAAGGCTCGTTTTATGCTCTTTTAGGGCCGAATGGTGCTGGAAAAACCACAACATTGCGGATGGTTGCCGGATTGCTACAGCCAGATAGTGGTGACGCAGTTATTTTGGGACACAGTATCACAAGAGCATCCAACGCTGCCAAGCAATTGTTAGCTTATATACCCGATGAACCGTTAATCTATGGTAAATTGCGCCCAATGGAATATCTGGAGTTCATCGCTGGACTTTGGGGAATTTCCGCCCAAAAAGCCGAACGTTATGCTCAAGAACTCCTGAAACAACTTAATTTGTGGGATACCAGAGGCGATCTCAGCGAAACCTTTTCGCGAGGGATGAAGCAAAAACTTGCCTTAGCTGGTGCCTTAATTCACCAACCCAAAGTGATTATTTTAGATGAGCCACTGACTGGATTGGACGCAGCCGCAGCTCGCTTAGTTAAAAACATGCTTTTAGACTATATACAACAGGGCAACACAGTGATTCTAACTACCCACATCATGGAAATTGCTGAGCGTATGGCACAGCGTATTGGTATTATCAATCACGGGCAGTTAATTGCGGAGGGAACTCTCGATGAACTGAGAACACAAAGTGGTGATGCGGGTGGTTCTTTGGAAACAGTTTTTTTAGAACTTACTCAAGATCGAGAAGATTTGACATCTCCTCATGTCTAAAGGCAAAGGAAATTTCTACTCCCAACACGAGTGTAAGATTACCAATACAATTCTTCTCAAACTATACCTAAACGATAATACAAGGGGCACCGAAAAAAGGTCTAGAGTCATATCCTTCAAAAGCTTACTTCGACCTGTTTTCAGGTGGTACTGATACTCAAATGCATTACCATCGATACTAGATTTTACCTCGTAATTGTTAAGGTCGGCTCCATAGCTACCAGTACCTCTATCTCCAGTGAGTATTGCACCAAACAACTCCCAAAGCTGTGGCGAAATGCTTCCGGGTATTCGTATGTTATATTCTCTCAACAGATTAATCAGTTCTTCATTGTAAATGAACTTTTTGTAAAACTCATATGCTTTTTGTATCCTCAGTTCCGTCATAGACAAAAAGCAGTTGTGAATAAGTCGTATTCTCCGTCCCTATTTGGGGAAGAGCCATTGGATATTATAAAGCTATACATTCAAAATCACAAAGATTCAGCACATGGAATGATAAGCAGTGTTCTCAAGAATTTTAATTGCTATACAATCGCTCTTAAAGAAAACTGACCACTCTACACTTGATGAGGATGAAAGTAGGTACATTACCTTGGTTACTTCGGCACGAACTGCGTTTGTGGTGGCGTGAAATTAGCCGTAAGCCTGCTGTATTGATCGCCACAACTATTTTGAGTCTACTGTTTACAGGCTTGTTTGTGTCTCTGTGGTTTTCACTAGGAGATGTTAGACAAGAAGTAGTCTTTGGCACTATTCCCGATCTGGCCATTTGGATCGCAGTCGGAATTTGGCTGTTAGGATTTTGTTACGCCTTAACGATGGCAATGGGATTCAGCTTAGTTGCTTTGTTTGAACGAGGGGATTTGGATCTGCTCGTATCTTCTCCTGTTTCTAGTAAAGTCATTTTCGCCAGTCGCTTCGTGGCGATCGCCTTAGAAATTTTCCTAAGTTTTAGCTTATTCGTCGTTCCTGTCAGCCTTATAGCTGTTGTTTTAGGTATTCCGCAACTTCTGGGACTTTATCCAGCGTTGATTGGAATTTCCTTGACAGCGACAAGTATAGCAATGCTACTCACTATAAAGCTAGTTCGTCTGATCGGAGCGAGATCAGCCCGAACTCTCACTCAGGTTCTCACAGCTTTCCTCTCGGCGTTGGTGTTTTTAGCTTTGCGAGTACCCTACCTGATTGAAGATCAGAATTTCAATAATAAAGCTATTTGGAATTATTTACAGCTTTGGTTTGCTAAAGGGGGATTAAGTGCAGGTAGCTTGATCTGGTTCCCCGCCAAAGCTATTTTCTTTGATCCCCTGTCCGTACTGCTCACACTACTGATAAGTGGAATGTTGACGTGGGTAGCGGTAGAAACCTTGCATCGCTCTTTCATCACGGGTACGCAACAGTCCTTGACTCAAAAGCATCGACAACTGCGTTCCACCGAAGCAACTCACTTCGCTACTGGCTTCAACCGTGTCGTCCTTTTTAAAGAGTGGCGAGTTATCTGGCGCAACCCTTACTTACTTTCACGAGTCTTCTTACAAATTGTGTTTCTGATCCCAGCCGTTACGGTTGTGCTGCGCGGAAATATTGGTATAATCGCAGACATCTCTACTTTTGTGACACTGGCAAGTATAGGGATTGGGGGAGTTCTGACATCTACACTGACTATAATCTGTGTTGCCGGAGAAGAAGCGTCAGACTTGCTCAAATCGAGTCCTGTAAATGGGACTCGACTGCGTCGCTTAAAGTTACTAGCAGCTTTGCTCCCAGTCTGGTTACTGCTATCACCACTGTTCCTCATTCTCATGGTTAAAGGTGAACCTTGGTTGATTTCCCTGCTGATTTTTTTATCAGCTACAACCTGTTCCGCGCTCTTGAGTTTGTGGAATTCTCGCCCAATTCGTCTCTTAGATATGTTTCAGAGGCGGCAAAATAGCCGAGCCGACTTTTTTTTAGGACTCTTAGAAACGTGTTCGTGGATAATTTGGGTATGGCTGGGACTCACAATACGTCAAGGATCTACTAAGTTGACATTCATGGCATTGGTAGCAATTTGTTTAGTGATGGCGATCGCCTATGCTCGCAGTCGTCAGCTAGGCACATCTCTAGGTTATTGAATCTCTTTCAGATTCTCTATAACTTGTTCATATAATTGCTGGTTATTCTGTTTTTGAAAAATATTTGCTGCTTGCTGTAAATCAGTGATCGCCGCCTGCTTATCTCCTTGAGCAGCATAGGCATTTCCGCGATTATTGTAGGCTGCTGCAAAACTTTTATTGAGGCGAATAGCTTGGTTATAATCTTCGATCGCCCCTGGCAATTCGCCTTGTGCCGCACGAGCATTCCCTCGATTGTTATAGGCAACAGCATACTTGGGATTCAAGCGAACAGCTTGACTGTAATCATCGATAGCCCCGTTTCTATCTCCTTGAGCGGCATGAGCATTGCCCTTGTTATTATAAGCTTGGGCAAAGTTGGGCGCAAGGCGAATAGCTTGTTCATAATCATCTATTGCCCCATTTCTATCTCCTTGTGCAGCGCGAGCATCTCCTCGGTTATTGTAAGCAATAGGATCGTTAGGATTGAGACGAAGAGCTTCACTATAATCGTCTACTGCCTTCTGCTTGTCCCCCATATCAAAGTGGACAAGTCCTCGGCTATTGTATGCGGCAGCAAAGTTCGGATTGAGGCTAATCGCTTTGGTGTAGGATGAGATCGCGCCTTGTTGATTTCCTTTAATATGGTTTTGCTGACCTTGAACGTAAAAATCCTTAGCTTTGGTTGGTTTAGATGTTGAACCCTTAGGAGAACTCACTCCTATTTCTGTCACTAATACATCTTTGTTCTTGGCACAGGAAACAGTTGCGATCGATACAAAGAGAATTAGTGTAGTTCTATATAAAGCTTTTGCCACCCTTGATGACAATTTAATCATCTTCAAAGTCACTTTCTTGAGTTTTAGAAATTAGTCGCCAAGCCGTCGTTTTTTCAATATCTACAGACAGTTGTTCGAGATTTTCACCTATATCTTTTTGGAGTTTCTGAGTCAGTGTAATGGGAAAATCTAAATTAATGTCTTGGGTTTCTACTAGCCTTGTTAGCTCTGTAAACGATACCTTCACTGTTTTTCGTTCATATGAATTCAGTTTAAAGTCAATGGTTTCTGAGACACTTTGAGTCTGCATAGCTTTTTTAATTCGCTCTTGCAAATGCTCAAATTCTGAGTTCAACAGTTTCCACTGTTGCTCAAGCTGTTTATATTTGTTACTAAGTAATGTTAGGTTTTCTGTTGCCGGATCGGAATTTATTTCTTTGCTTAATTCTACCAGACGCAGATGCACTTGAGCAAGATAAATGCAGTCTAGGTAAGCATACTCTTTTTGTTCTTCACTCAAAGGTCGCCGTCCCCAATCACTAGTTTGTTCTTGCTTATCTATATTTTGGAAATGACAAATCTCTGTGGCTAGAGTTTTTAGTTGGTAGTTTGGCAATGGCAAGATATAGTAAGGAAACTTTTTCGCCATTTCTAAAGTGCAAGTTATATTGTTGGCTTTCTTGCTACCTCCTAGAAATTTCAGATCGTAGCTAGCATTATGAAAAACTTTTTCAATAGCTGGATTAACTATAATTTTGTCAATAAAATCAGTCACGATACCGGGTTTATCTAAGACATCCAAAATGTAGATGCGATCGCCACTTAAATCTGTTGGATCGTCCAATATCTGAATCAGTGACAATCTTGGTTGACGACTTCGATAGTCAGCGACTTCTGTGTCTATCCATAAAGTCGTCGCTTTAGTATATTCAGTAACAAGATAACTCATTTCCTTAGCGGATGTTATATAAGGCATTGGCTAGTATTTCCTGAAATTATAAAGTTAAGATGCGTTTTACCCAAAAGAGAAATGGAAGTAATACGGAGTGTTTATTTCAAAAGTTATTTGTAGATACAAAGTTGCATCCAATTGTAGTAGAAAAGAGTCAAGTGCTAATACCGCTCGCTTTGAATCAAAAAATCGTCTTGGCTCGTTAAGTAATACTGGCTTTATTGCCAGGGAGCGCTTTTGGTTACCGAAGTGATGCACAGGTGCTATAATCCCAAAACACTATTCCTGAAGGCTGTGGATGCCTCTTATATTAATCTCATCTCAAAATACCTACTCATCCGAATGTAGGATAAGCGCGAAAATTTACTTTCAGCCGAATATCTTTCTTTGTAACTTCCAAGAATTTCTCCCAACTCATTTTTGGAGCGGCGTATCTTCTAGTTATCTTTGTATACGCGATTGATAGTAGCGATTTGAGATATCTTTATACTTAGATGTATTCTAAAATTTAGGCATAAGTGTAAACACGTAGCTAGAATTTTCCGCTATCTTGAAACTGACAGACGCAGAATCAAAAGTTGATAGCCAGCGCTTTTTAGTATATATGCTCAGTGCATGGTAAAATTTGTGGCAAGCGCGATCGTCAACCCGTGCCCCCTTCTCTGGCTCATTTCATCAACAATGGGCGGAATATGAGGTTAAAAGCAAACTCTTTAAATTTAAAAAAATCTTGTTCATTACGTGCTTTTTGGTCAACATTTTTTAAAGCAAGTGTTAAAACTGGTGGAGTTACCCTTGCCTTATCAAGTAGATTTTGATAAGACAGCATTAGGTATGTAATTTTGCTAGCTGGTGGGTGAAGAGGAATGAACGAAACTGACACTTCCAAGCAAAGGGCTGTTGCTAAATCAGACAAGACTGCAAATTCGCTAAAAACCAAGCAGCAGGCAAGCTGTCCCTTTTACTCAGTTTTGCCTAATGAAAATATGGTTACGGCATTACCGCTATTGGCACCAGCGGAAAATACGCAGTACGAGAGTGAACCACAACGGAGTTCACCTCAGCAGGATTGGGTGGCAGAGCCTGATGGTGAAACTCAAGCAGTAATTGATTCTGAATTCAACAAACTGTTGGCATTAAACGAAGAATTGCGGAGTGCCAACAACAATTTGTACGAGCAAGTCGAAGATCTCACAGATACACTAGAGGAGTCGGAAAAAGCTTTACAACTGCAAAAAAAACGCTCGAGTGTCACAGAGTCGCTCCTCAACCAACAAACACAGGAACTAGCCGCAGCTCAAGAGCAAATAAACTCCCTATTCCAACAGTTAGAAACTGCCGTGCAAACTGTTCAACGTCAGGAAACTACAGTTGAAACTTACAAAGCACAGCTAGAAATTAGCCAACAACGCCTTGCACAGTTAGAACGGGAATGTGCCCTCATTCAATCTAACTATACAGAACAATCTCACCAGTTATCGCAATCAGAAAGTGCGTGTCGAGAGCTGCGTACTAGGCTGATGCGACAACAACGTCAGACTTTGCAATTTAAGGCAGCTTTGGACAAGTGTCTAGAGACACCTTTACCTAGTTATGATTCCTTAAACGATTATGGCCTGAAGCAACCACGACACTCACAAAGAGCTAGTTCTTTTTCCAATACCCAGACGATTCAACCTTGGTCAGTAGAATCAGAATGTTTTACAAATGACGAATCAGCATCACCCGCACACCAACAGGATGATCTCTCAGATGGAATTGCGCTTCAACAGACAAACCAGCCAGAAGATTTGGGACAGGAGGTAAATTGTCCTATCTTTGACAGCAGCTTGGTGTCAGATATTGAAGACACTTTAACACCAACCCCAACAGCCGCCGCACCAGAAATTCTTGATGGCTCAACAACACCAGAAGCCTCTTCACCAACAATATCAGGGAACTTAGACGAGCAACTGGATAGTGTCCTGCAAATGTTTTTCAAATCTCAGCCTGCATCCACATCACCACCCCCTCCAAATCGAGAAGAAGGTGAAAAAAACAATTCTGTCGAGCAGCCTATTTGGGAAACTTTTGCAACATCTATCCCAGATACTGAGAATTCTGTTGATGAAGTTGTGACTCTTAATCAACAGAATTCTGAGAGTTCTGAGAATGAGAATTCAGACGATTATTGGTCAGAAATGTCCACAGAGACGACTTCTCCCCAAAGCTCGTATAGTGACAACTCTAGTGACGTCAACTCGCCCTCACCAATCGTTTATCCACAGCGTCCACCTAAACGGCGAAAGTCGTTGGCTTTTGTTGAACTACCAAATTTTCGCCGTTCTTGAAGCAGGTAGAGGACGGGATCTCCTCTGTTGGTAATGGGGGCTTGGGGGAGAAGAAATTGCATCGTTCATCTTAGACTAGTGCTTCAAAGGAGTCACAGCTAATCGTTAACTTTTAGCTTTTGTAGATACATAAACGTCTCTACATCTCCTGACTCCTGACTCCTGAGTCCTGTCTCCTAACTCCTGAGTCTTGTCTCCTGTCTCCTAATTCCTGTTTCAAATGTTGAGGATGCGTACCTGTACTGAGAGCGTAGCTAATAACTAACAGCCTGAGCCATAAAGCTGGATGATGCTGTTCAAACCATGACTGTTTTCGGCTAAGAAAACTGGGAAACCATCCTCTGAGCAAGGCGCGGATCAGGGTATGACGACTAAAGTCAAAGTAGTTACCTAACCATCGCAGCAAATCCTTCAAACCAGCAAGTTGCCAAATCCATAGCAGTAACGCCGGGTTTTTACGAGCTGCTTTTAATGCTAAACGGTTAAAGGTATACCAATCAAATCTATCTTTGATGAAATTATCTGCCACTTCTGTGGGTTCGGAAGCCAAAAGCCCAAAGAAGGTATTGAGCATGGCATTAATTCTTTGGGGTGGTAAAAATTTTCCAGTGGGAACCATCATTCCTTTGGAAAATAGCCAAGTCACTGAAACATTACTCTGGAAAGCACTAATCCGGTTTAAATTTTGGAAACTTAAGAGATCGTGCTTGAGAGCAGTATCTAATAAGGTTGTTAAACGTTCCAGGTTACGAACTAGGGAGCCAAAGCCAGTAAACACTAAGGGAGACTGAAGTGATGCAGCATCACCAATTGCTATCAGACGATCAAAAGCAACAGTGCGATCGCTACTCCCTACACTAAAATGCCCCGGAATATACCCGAACGTCGGCTTTTTCCACACCAGCTTGTCGAGATCGCACCGCCGATACTCTGGCAAAATCGAGAAAAAATCCTCATACATCTCTAGTAAGGAGCCGGGATTTTCACTCTGGACTTCATGGTAATGGAATAAATAAATTGTTATTTCTTCATTTGCTCCGGGAAACAATTCCCATATTAACTGCCGTCCCCGCGAGATATCCCCGTGGCTATTGAGAACGTCTCCATATTGGGAATCCCATACTCCAGTTTCAAATCCACGTTCAATCACTGCTCCCACCGTTGGACAAACACTGTCGAAGGCACGCCCTCCATTCAATTGCCAGGCGATCGGTGAAGCCGTTCCCATCGCATCTACTAGCAGTCGTCCACTGACTTGCTTGTTAATTTGATTGGGTAAATGTTTGACATTAATAACAACTTGTGATTTTTCCACTTCTGCTTGGATGAATTCTGTCTCATCCCAGATTTCACCGCCTAAAGTTCGGAGCTTTTGCCCTAATAATCGCAATAGTTTATCAGAATCCAAACCCAAATTTAATACAGTAGGAGTGTGTAAGACAGGTGCTTTTAACTTATCGTTAATATAAGCATCAAAAAATTTGTTAAATCCGTCCTTGTATTCCCGTCCGATAATCGATTCTACTTCAGCAGAAGTGAATAAACCCAGATTAATCAAACTTTGAATCTCATCACGGGAAATATTCCATTCCCTATTCATCCGCCCAAAGGGTAATCTTTCTATCAATAGCACTCGATATCCTAGTTTTGCCATGACTGCGGCATGAATGACACCAAGTGCGCCACCGACGTAAATTAGGTCAAATTGGGGTGAGGAGGAGACAGGAGAAGAATTGCTTCCTTGTCCCCTGATGTTTTCAGAGTGGGAAAAAACGACTTGTCGAGGTTTCTGGGGATTCCGGACACCTTCTCGCCATCGTTGCTCCCACCAGTAGACACGCGCAAGATCATATTCTCCGTTAGGCATTTTCTGAAAATATTTAACGGTGAGGGGATAATATGGGGCAAGAGAAGTAAAAATTGATACGTCAGAACAATCTATTGCTGGTGGTTCGGGGTAGTGATGAGGAAAGCGTTTACGGATGCCACTCATCAGACGGAGGAGGATTTGCTGCTCTCCTGGTAAGGGTTTTTCTGCCCAACGAAATACTTTTAAATAGGTAGTCCGCTGTATAGACCAGACAAAAACGGAAAGTTCAGCAGGTAATTTTTCCGGAACCCTTTCCTGTTTATTTGTAGTTTTAGATACTCTTAGGCGAAAGCCTTCTGAAGTAAGCTCTTTTTCTCCGGTTCCCGGTTCAAACTCTGCTTGCAACCAATTACAGACAGTCGCTTTATCAGGAGTAGGGATTTCTATGTAAAGTAATTCTCTCATTATTTTCGCAAATCTCCAATTAATTTACTCATTAAGACAGATGAAACAAAGGTTTAAAGTAAGGTAAACTCCGCCCTATCAGTTATATGAGAATTATGTAAAGAAATTTTAAGAGTAGATCGAGTTTATTAATCATTACTGTGTTTCTCTAAACGCACGCTATGAATTATCCCATCCCAGACAGCCCTCAAGAAATCGTTGCCCTTCGACAAAAGCCAGTTGATGAAGAATTAGTTGCTTGTGCGATCGCAGGAGTTATTAAGATTGTCCGCGCTCAGGGTCAATCTTTGGAGGAATTAACAGCCCAAGTGCTAGCCGATGACAGCGTGCTAGATTTGCAACAACGACGCTGGCTCAGCCAGGTCGTTGCTCAAGCCTGGGAAAATTTTTCCTGAATTAGGACTTACGCACGATTACCCTAAGAAACAAACAACACACTTTGGTACAGAAAAATCTGAATGGCGGAAGTCGCTACTTCTGATTTAGGTAGAACACGACGAAATAAGAATATGAGAGTTAAAGGGCTCAGAACACTTATTTTTAGAGTGGTGTACCTTGAGCAATGACTTGTAATACTCCCTGCCACCTGTTTGGTGTGAATTTTATGAGCTGGAAACATTCAGCACTGGTATAGCACAAAAATGTAAAAATAACCCATATTCTAATCCCTCTACCACCGCGTGATAGGAAGCTTCCAAAATATTAGTTGAGACACCGACCGTAGTCCAGCGTTGCTGACCCGATCTCGATTCCACCAGAACACGGGTTTTGGCAGAACTGCCTGCATGTCCATCAAGAATCCGCACTTTGTATTCAGTCAACTCAAACAGAGCAATTTGAGGGTAAAAGTTCACCAAAGCCTTGCGTAAAGCAGCATCTAAAGCTCCAACAGGACCGTTTCCCTCTGCCGCTTCTATAATATCTTTACCATTAACAGCGACTTTCACAGTTGCGAGGGCGTGACTCTTTTCTTTGCCCTCCACTAAGTCACAGTGAACTTGAAACCCTTTGATTTCAAAAAACTGCTGGCGACTTCCCAAAGCGGAACGCATTAATAACTCAAAACTGGCTTCTGCCGCCTCAAATTGATAGCCTTCACTCTCCAAAGTTTTGAGACGTTGTAGAATCTGGGCAGTTTTGGGATTTTGCTTATCCAATTCAATTCCAAAAGAGCGAGCTTTCGCTAAAACATTACTGACTCCTGAGTGTTCGGAAATCACAATCCGGCGACAATTCCCAATTTGCTCTGGTTGAATGTGTTCGTAAGTGAGGGGATTGCGTTCCACTGCCGAGACATGAATCCCTCCTTTATGGGCAAAAGCTGAACGTCCGACGAAGGGGGCGTGTTCGTCAGGTGCGAGATTTACCACCTCGCTGATAAAGCGACTAGTTTGAGTCAGCTCAGAGAGTTGACTGTTTTCAATACACTTGTAACCGAGTTTTAATTGCAAATTTGGGATGATCGAACAGAGATTGGCATTGCCGCAACGTTCACCATATCCATTGATCGTGCCTTGTACCATCCTCGCCCCTGCCATGACAGCAGCTAGGGCGTTAGCTACTGCGGTATCTGAATCGTTGTGTGTGTGAATTCCGATTTGGGGAATGGGGAATCGGCTTTTGTCATTAGTCCATGGTTCTTGATTCGTGAGCGAGGAAACATGACTCACAACCGAACTGACAATTTGAGAAACTTCATGGGGTAGAGATCCACCATTTGTATCGCACAGCACAAGCCATTCAGCACCAGCAGTGATCGCTACTTCTAATGTTTGTAAAGCATAATCTGGATTGTGCTTATAACCATCAAACCAGTGTTCTGCATCATAGACAATCCGGCGTCCTTGAATGCGAAGATACTCAATTGTGTCTTGTATCATCGCGAGATTTTCTACTAGAGTCGTCTTCAGACTCTCTATAACATGTAAATCCCAAGATTTCCCGAAAATTGTCACCCAGCGTGTGCCAGCACCAAGGATGGCTTGTAGCATCGGCTCGGTTGATGCTTCAGTTTTAGGACGTCGAGTTGAGCAAAAAGCAACAATCTCCGAGTTCTGAAGCGGTTCTTCCTGTAGATGCAAGAAAAATTGTACATCTTTAGGATTTGCACCTGGCCAACCGCCTTCTATAAAGGGAATTCCCAGTCGATCTAAACTCCGAGCAATGCGTAACTTATCCTCAATCGACACCGATAAACCTTCGCACTGCATACCATCTCGAAGTGTAGTATCATAAATCCACATTTGTGGGGAGGAGTTTTCTGTCATAAAACTAAGACAAAGAGACAATCAAGCAAGTAAGTCACCAAAGAAAGGCAGAGGGCAGAGGGCAGAGGGCAGAAGGGAAGAATTTATTTTCCATCTGCCAATATGGGTACAAGCCTCTAAATTTATTTATGAAAGGTAAAAAAGGATGTATTCCCTTGTAGAGTGCAACAAGAAATACGGTGTCCCTATTAAATCGAATATATTTATTTATGGGGATACATAGCTGCCTTCTTAATATTGCTTTAAAATAAAGGAAAAGTTTATGAGATGTTTAAAAATTGAATTATAAAAAAACTTTTGTATCCTGAGCGTCATTTGAAGCAAAGCAGAGACTGAGTTTTCCGTTATCTAACAACGGAAAGTGCATCACGCTACTATTGAC
>JAQYWO010000120.1 GCA_029379215.1 Rhizonema sp. PD37 | reverse complement strand
TTCAACAAGAGTATAAGCTGAATTAATAGCTTTTACTGCTGTATCTTTATCAATTTTACTGGTAGAGAATATAATTGTTCGCCCTTTTTCTTTATAAAATTCAATTTCTTTTTTTGCTCAACTGTCAAATTTTCACCTATTTTAATAAAACTAATTTTGACCTTATACTACTTATCTTCTTATTTTTGTTTATAGTTAGGATTAGGTAGGAATTCTCCCTGAATATTGCCATTTGAATCAACTTTCCAAGCTCCCATAATAGCTTCAGGTGGGACAGCTTGATTAGGAGAAAATTTGCCATCGATTTGGTACACCCAACCATTTGGGTATAACTTTGCTTGTTGTACAAGTTCTTCTGGAGGTTTAATTGGTTTCTGATTCATCATATCTCGTAAAGTCAATTCTTGATTATCATTAATTGTTTTAAGGAAAGTTATATTTTTGGTAAGCGTTCAGGGGGTAACGAGAGAATACGGGTTGCTGGCGATTTAATTGGTTGATTTAGCTACGTCAGCTCCTCAGTTAATGCATCGACTACGATAGAGGAAATCAGATATTAGTAAAACCATTAATTATGCTACGAGAAAATATTAAAAAAGAAATAGACAAGTTAGATGAGGAGCAGCTCAAAAAGATTGCTGATTTCATTGCTTTCCTTGAATTTCAGTCTAGGCAAATCGAATCGTCACACCCATTTTGGCAAAGGGCAACACCGACAGAACGAGCTAGAGAGTTCCGTGAGTGGGTTTCACAACTTCCTAAAAACAGTCCTAGTCTACCCGATAAAGCCACAAGCCGCGACACTATCCTTTAGCTCTGATGTCAAAGTTTAGTAAGTGGTAGTAAAAATAAAACAATTAGATTGCGGAAACTTTCGCCAGTTTAACATACACTTATAAACATTTTATACCTATAAGTCCAATCTATTAGCTGTAGTTTAAGAAATAATTATCAAGCTATTCCCTTCCTATGTACAAGATTACCTATTTTTTCTTCGCTTTCTTAGCTCAGAAGCGGTTTAATAAATTAGGCATTTTTCTAGCGGTTCGGGAGTTATACATTCTACAAGCAGCTTCGTCAAATTCCAAAGTCTGTGCAAGAGCAAGCTACAAAGCCACAAAAGCGCGATACGGCGATACCGCCGTGGCCTTTGGCATCGCAAATTGCTAAAATAACTGAATGAAATGTTTTGCGCTGAGGACTTGACGATGGTTGCTGCTGTCCAATTCCAGACCTACACCGTAGAAGAGTTTCTTTGCCTAGATCTGCCCGAAGGACAGGAATACGAGTTAGTTAACGGAATTGTTACACCCATGTCTCAACCTTCCGGAGAACACGAGAACCTTCGATCTGAACTACTGGTAGAATTGCGATTGGAAAGCAGACGTTGCCAACTTGGGCTACTTGTGCATCCGAAGCCGATACTAGAACTTGGACCTAAAGATACTCGTAAACCTGATCTAATCGAGATTAATCGGGATTCTTGGAATCGACAGACTCAGTCAGAAGCCGTCTTGAAAGAACCTCCCAGTGTTGTCATTGAAATTGTCAGCACGAATTGGGAGGAGGACTACCGCAACAAACCCCTATGGTATGCAGCCTTTGGGGCGAATGAGTTTTGGATCGTTGACCCCTTATTCACTATTGCTCGTTATCCCAAGCGTAAAAATCCTAAGATTCATGAACCGACCATTTCTATTGGGCAGTTGGTTCCCTCGCGCAGCATTTTGGTTGAACGAGAATACGAGTTTGAGAGTTTTACTGGCATTGATCGTCTCAAGTCCCAATTCTTTCCAGATTTAGATATGACTGTGGAGCAAATTATTGCATTTAGGGCAGGAATTTGACTTTGGGATTATGAGGAATCGCAAAAAGCATTGATTCACAAATACCTTCACTGCCTACAAACAAACAAATTCGCAAGCAATCTAAGCACTTGCTGGTATATAGAATAAATTATTCGCTTTAACCTAATTTTCCTTTACCGACAACCGAATCTACCACACCTAGGAGATTCAGTTTAATGAGCAGCCTTGGAAATATACCATAATATGATCTATACGTGTTTTTATTTCTTGTAAAACTTACTATGCCTTTCGTTTCCAAGCTGCGTCCTTATTTTCTCGTAAGCTTATTCCTCAGCTTCCTGCTCAGTGGAGTGCTGTTTTCAAGTAAATTTTCCAACGCTGCTACACCCACAGCCGTGACTCCAATATCTAATATTTCCTTGACTAAAGGAGTGCGGAAAACAGTATTGAGCAATGGTTTAACAGTGCTCACAAAGGAAGTCCATACTGCACCAGTTGTGAGCGTGCAGGTATGGTATCGAGTTGGTTCGCGTAACGAGAAAGCGGGGGTAAATGGCATCTCCCACCAGCTAGAACATTTGATGTTTAAGGGTACCACTGACCGTCCGGTACAATTTGGGCGGTTGTTTAGTGCTTTAGGTAGTCAGTTCAATGCTTTTACCAGCTATGACGAAACAGCTTACTTCGGTACGGTGCAGCGTGACAAGTTGGAAGCGCTGCTAACCTTAGAAGCCGATCGCATGGAAAGCGCTTTAGTTGGACCAGAGCAACTGACAAGTGAGAAGCGCGTGGTGATTTCAGAGTTGCAAGGATACGAAAATTCACCAGGTTATCGTCTTAGTCGGGCTGTGATGCGTGCGGCGTTTCCCAACCGAGCCTATGGCTTACCTGTGGGTGGCACAAAAGCGGATGTGCAGAAATTCACGGTTGAAGAGGTCCGTAACTACTACCAGACTTACTACAGTCCCAGTAATGCCACTTTGGTCGTGACAGGAGATTTTGCTACCGAACCTGTTCTGAAAACAATTCAACAAAATTTCGGGAAGCTACAGAAACGTGGCAATGCGACAACGGAGAAAGCCCCCTCAACTCCAGCCGTATCAACGGTATCACAACCGCCGATTGTTCTGAAACAGCCAGGAAGTGCAGCACTACTGCAAGCCATTTATCCTCTGCCAAATGTTAATCATCCGGACGTACCTGTAATCGATCTGATGGATGGCATCCTCACAGGTGGACGGAGTTCCCGGCTTTACCAAGCTTTAGTAGAATCTGGACTGGCAAGTTCAGTTGGTGCTAATGCTTCAGAACTCATCGAACCAGGTTGGTACGAAATTAGTGCTACGGCTGCTCCAGGTAAAGAATTGTCAAAAATTGCTACTGTGCTGCAACAGGAACTAGATAAAGTGCAGCAACAACCAGTGACAACAGAAGAGTTGAACCGGGCGAAAACACAACTACAAGCCTCGTTTATACTTAGCAATCAAGACATTAGCTCTCAGGCAACGCAACTGGGGTATAACCAAACTGTAGCTGGAGATTATCGGTATAGTGAGCGATATCTAGATGCCATTTCTAAAGTCACAGCAGCAGATATACAGCGAGTAGCGAAAACTTACCTTAGTCCTGCCAAACAAACCATCGGCTTTTTTGAACCAACTCAACTTAATGGGAAACCAGGAACTTCTAATGCAGGTACTGGTCGCACTGCTGAAAACTTTAGCCCCGGTAAGCCTGTTGATCCAGCAGAACTTGCAAAATACCTCCCCCCGGCGACATCAACGACTGATTCCACTAAGCAATCGCTACCGGAGCAATTTACCCTTAACAATGGGTTGAAAGTTCTCCTAATAGCTGACCACAGCGTTCCCAGCGTTAACCTCACCGGACACATTAATGCTGGTACTGGATTTGACACAAATGCCAAAGCAGGACTGGCGGCTCTTACTGCTGGTAACTTGATGAATGGGACGCGGACGCAGAATGCTCTGACTTTGGCAAAAACTTTAGAAGATCGAGGAGCTAGCTTAGGCTTTGCTGCTGGTCGTGAGGGAGTTACTGTTGGTGGACATGGGCTATCTGCCAATTTACCGATATTGATTCAAGATTTAGCAGATGTGGTGCAAAATGCTACCTTCCCTGCCAACCAATTGGAACTTAGTCGTCAACGGGCGTTAATCGGTCTGAAAGTTCTGCTAGACGACCCTCGTGGATTGGGAAGACGGGTATTTCAACAAGTTATTTACCCAGAAAATCATCCGTTTCATACCTTTCCCACAGAACAAAGTTTAAAAAGTATTACTCGTGACGATTTGCTTGCCTTCTATCAAGAACATTATCGACCGGATACAACAACAATTGCGCTTGTTGGCGACTTTGACCCAACTAAAGTCAAAGCGTTGCTGAATCAGACGTTCGATAAATGGCTTGCAAAAGGCAAACCTCCGGTTCTCAACATCCCGCCAGTCTCACTACCGCAAGCGACAACACGCCAAGACAAATTGATTCCCGGTAAGGCAGAGGCTGTGACCTACATCGGTTATAACGGCATTTCACGGAAAGACCCCCGTTTCTATGCTGCCTCAGTACTGAATCAAATTTTAGGTGGTGATACCTTGTCGAGTCGGTTGGGGACTGAGGTGCGCGATCGCCAAGGTCTGACTTACGGTATTTACAGTGCCTTTGCCGCCGGCATCTATCCGGGTCCATTCTTGATCCAAATGCAAACTTCGCCAGGTGACGCTCAGAAGGCGATCGCCAGCACCCTAGCTTTACTAAAGCAGTTTCGAGAGCAAGGAGTTACGGAGGCTGAGTTGAATACGGCAAAACGTGCAATCACCAACAGCTACCCTGTAGATTTAGCTGATCCTAGCGATGTATCAAGTATCATTTTAAACAATTCCGTGTCTGGACTTTCTGCGTCGGAAATCCGAGATTTTCCTAAGCGTATTAATGCGGTGACGATGGCTCAGGTACAGCAGGCAATTCAGGAGTTTATTCAACCTGATAAGCTAGTCATTGTTACAGCAGGTCCTGGAGAAGCTGTACAAAAAAGTGGGCTCTAACTAATTGGATGAAGGATAAACTGTTTTTCTCCTTCATCCTGCGGGGTTTGCGTAAGTTTTATTCACCCAATGTCCTAATAGGTGGCTTTACTACTCCGCAAACCTTGCAGCATTTTTATACAGCTTTATCATATCCGCCAAAATCTTTAGCAATTTATATTGTTAATTTTTCAACAGACTAGTTTTTCGAGTTCTTTTTCTAATGTCTTTATGCTTTTCTAGTATGAATTCTTAAGTATGGGTTAACTTTCCGGTGTTGTTAAGTCAACGCCAAATTCTTTGTATAGCAAAGGACATGGAGCTTAGGAGATCAGCAAATAACGCTAGAAGATTCTTACTTAAGTAAAACGAGCGCGGCAGGACTCGAACCTGCGACCATTTGCTTAGAAGGCAAATGCTCTATCCAGCTGAGCTACGCACCCAGATTGAAGTTTTGGCTCTCGAATAGAGTCAATCAATAACAGTATACTGATTCTTGCAGCAAATTGCAATCAAAATTTGCAATTTTTATCTTGATAAAGCTAAGATCCAAGTCGCTAGCAAATGGATGTGCCCCCTTAAAGCAGCCAAGAGCAATTATATCTCCTATATTTAGGTAAGCCTTTGTGTTTCCTCCTCGGTTTAAAAACACGAGGCTTCCACACGTAGTGGAGATTTTTAAGTGAGGAGTTATTTGCGAGTGTCATGTTTATTCTCAAACGGCAAGATGTTGAAATATCGACGATTGAACACCCAAAGCGGGAGCAGCAGGTACCGAGCCTCCACTATCAGGGGCAAACTTTTAGATTGATCAGCATTTTCAAAGCTAACCAAGAAGAAGAAGCCAAAGCCTTATGGAGAGAATTATCAGATAACCGAGGTAAAGCCTGTGTCTTGCTGGAGGAACCGGAAAGCTATAGCATTTGGGCGAAGATTCGTTTAGATCAGCTTGAGAGTGACACTGTTTCGGATCGCAATACAAAAGTTTTAACTCTTGGCAGTATTTTCTTACTACAGGCAGTATATGTGGACATTGAAGAATTTCTAGGGACTCGGCATGCGGGATTATTTGAGAAAGACATTATGCTTGTGTTACAGCAGGGGCAATTTCCTCAAGCATCCTCACCAGATGCCGTCAAACACTTGCTCTTCATGAACCTGGTTGAGGCACCTCAAATACCGAAATGGCAAGAAAATCATGTCATAACTCTCTTAAGAGAACTGCATCGGTTAGCGAAAGATTATTTTGGCAATACCAACTTCGTCTATCAAGCAGTTGGTAGATTACAGGATATGCCAGAAGAAGAACGATTACTATTTAATAGTTGGCTAAATCAGTCTTCAGTGAGTAAACTGTGGCATTAGCACCACTGTAGTTTCTCCTAGCATAGAATTGTTACGGTCGCAGTACACTTAACTTGTTTCAAGGTACAGACAGATGCTCCTGACACAGTTCATAAGCTAAAAGACTGCTAGAGTGGATTTGTACAGTAAATTTTTATGAGTAGCGTCTACAACAAGTCATACGGTCCTAAATCCATGTTCACCACTCAGAACATTATCTTAATTAGCATTGGTTGGGGTGTACTGGCACTTTTATACTTTTTATTATTTAGTGCCAAAATCCCTAGTTCTAATGGTATAGAAAGACGTGCTGAGTGGTATGTAATTGGGACAAATATTTTTGAAGCAGTAGCTTACTTGGGTGCAGGTATCTTATGCTTAAGAAATTGGCTTAGTCCGCAAATGGTTAGTAGTAGAAATGTATGGCTCGCAATGGGCATGGGTATGATTAGTTATTTTTTAGGGGGAATATTTTTTGGCTATACGGAAATAGTCAATAAAGTTGACCCTATAGTTTCTATCGGCGATATATTTTTTGTAGCAACTTATGTATTATTGGGCATGGGTATGATTTGGGCTGTAGCTTCTAGGCGACTTAATCTAGAAGCATGGCAGTGGATAATCGTTTTGGCAATTGGAGTCTTCGGTAGTGCTTTGTCATGGCTAATTTCTACTTTGCCAGAAGTCGCTAAGGGGCAAGTACCTGCGTGGGCAGAAAAGATCGCTCAAGGTTTAAGTTGGTTTTATGTGACCAGCGATGTGTTATTGTTAATGATTGCCACTACTTTACTACTATCTTTTTGGGGCGGACGAATGTCTCTGTCGTGGCGAATGATTGCAGCAGCAACATTCTCGCTATATATTGCAGATATGTGGTTTAAATACGCTCAGAAAATTCCGGACTATCAAAGTGGGGAAATATTAGAAGTATTCTGGGTAATTAGTGGGGTGCTCTTTGGAATGGGTGCAGTCTTAGAATACGACACATCATTGAATCGTTCGCGGCGTGAACGCGGAAGAAAAAGAGCTTAAAAAAATTTGTGGTATCTACCGTGAGAAAATTAACAGAGCCAGATAAGCAAGAAATACTCAAATTGTATCGAGAGAGTGCCGAAACGACCTCAACCTTAGCAGATCGTTACGGAGTCAGTAACTCGACAATTAGCCGCCTACTCAAAAGCACCTTGCCAGAAGACGAGTATGAATACCTCGTTTCTTTGAAGCGTGCTGCTAGAACTCCAGAAGGAAGGGCACAGGTTACTTATGATAAACCACATGCCTTCTCGGAATCACAATCAGAGAAGAAAGTTGAAGTGGTGCAGCCTCCGCCTCCAGTTGTCAAAGTTCAACCTGTTAAGCCAGTCGTAGAAATAACCGAGAAACCAATCCCTCGTAGTGAAAGAGAGCCAAATCTCATTAGGCGGGTGCGACGGCGCTCCTCAGCTGAGACATCACCGACACCTATAGCAGAGCAATTAGAACTTTTAGAGCAAAAACCTCTAGAAGTCGTCAGTATTCCCAGCCCATTGATGGAGGATACAAGTCCAAAAGCTAGTGTTATAGCGGAAATACTCGGCGAAGATTTGCTAGACGAGTCAGAAGAGTTGGAGGATTTAGATGATGAAGATGAAGACGAAGATGAAGAATACTTAGACGATGACGATGACACCGATGTGCCCCAGTCTTTGTTTACAAGATCAAGAACGGGTGACGCCTCAGTTCGGGTGTTACCGCTATCAGCAGCTAGTTTGCCCAGAACTTGCTATTTGGTGATTGATCGTTCTTCAGAATTAATCACTCGCCCACTTAGAGACTTTGGGGATTTAGGACAAATTTCCAGTCCGGAAACACAACAAAAAACGTTACCTATATTTGATAACCATAGAGTGGCAAAGCGCTTTTCAACCAAGCGCGATCGCGTGATTAAAGTTCCTGACAGTAAAATGCTGCACAAGGCTCGTTATCATCTCCAAGCCAAGGGAATCACGCGATTGTTGATTGACGGACAAGTTTACTCGTTGTCTAGTGTTTAGTTAGTTGTTAGTTGTTAGTTGTTAGTAGAATAACCAACAACCAACAACCAAAAAAGGACTGTTTATGGATAGTTCGGCAAGCTATGGTGTCATCTTGGTGACAGTTCCTTCTGTAGAAGAGGCAGAAGCAATGGCAAATGCTCTTGTGGAGGCACAACTGGCTGCTTGTGTGAGTTTGTTGCCCATACACTCTATTTACCGTTGGAAAGGTGAATTACACAAAGAGCAAGAATGGCAACTGCTCATTAAAACCGACTTGAGCCAATTTTCCACCTTAGTCGTTAAAATTCGGGAACTTCACTCCTACGAAGTCCCAGAAATTATTGCTCTACCAATTGTCGAAGGTTCTCAACCCTATCTACAGTGGATTTCACAACAACTTAGGAGTTAAGAGTGCTGTAAATAGCAGTTGCTAAGCGCTTTGCTAAGTCGAAAATGTCCTCTTTGCGGGCAATTTCCTCAACCCATGCTGGAGGAATATTTTCCACGCCATAAAAAATTCCAGCCAATCCACCTGTTACAGCGGCAGTGGTATCGGTGTCACTGCCTAAATTCACTGCTTTGAGCACTGCTTCTGCGTAGGAAGAACTATTGAGCAAACACCAAAGTGAAGCTTCCAGGGTATCTACAACATAGCCACTAGAACGGATTTCCTCTACTGGCAATTCGGCAATATCCCCACTAAAAACTCTGACAAAATACGACATTTCTGTAGCGTACTTAGATGCAGAGTAAATTTGATGTATTTTTTGTAATCCTTGCTCGTAAGCAGTTTGCAGTTCAGCGCCTTCCAAAAGAGAAACTGCAATACTGATGTAAATACCGCAGGCAATTTGTGATCTTAAATGGGCGTGGGTAATACAAGAGACTTGATGCGTCCGCAAAATCAATTCTGAAAAATTCAAGGTTTTGTGATAGAAAGCGATCGGCAAAATTCTCATTAAAGAACCGTTTCCATTACTTTTTTCACTCTTTCCGCCAGCTTCTAAAGGTGGAACTCCATGTTGCCAATTATTAATAGCCTGAAACGTGGTATTCCCAACGTCAAATACCTTACCGCGTGCAGTCCAGTATGCTTCGTTATACCAACAAGAGAAGGAATTGGCTATCGCTTCCAACGAAAACCCCTGACAAAGACATTCTGCTAAGCAAAATGTTAGTGAACTATCATCAGACCATGTGCCTGGTGGTACATCCCAAGTTCCATAACCCTGCATTGATATTACAGGAGTTTTAACTCGTTCAGCACGGTTTGTGAACTCAACTGGCACACCTAAAGCATCACCCACACACAACCCCATTAAAGCTGATAAGACTTTTGTACTAATTGACATAATTCTCTCCTTCTTATTAAAAATTTACATTCATAACTGTCTTCTTAAAGCATTTCAACATTTATATACATATTTAGGTTTTTTTGGACCTATCTACTTAATAGCTAATAGCTAATAGCTATTAACCAAATGTTACTTACGTGTGCCAATTACAAAAGTGTCTGATATTGCATATATTTTTCCGGACATAAACTTTCTTATATGTATTTATAACAGCTAAATCAGAGATTTCAGAAAGGAAAATATAATTAAATTGTGTGCATCAATAAGAACACTAAATTCGATAATTCAGAAAGTCTGTATGGAACCTTTTGGTTTCTTTTCCGACATTGAATATAAAGGTAACCCCTACAAAATTTTGCAAAAAATATGCAATACTTTCTTAAGTCCTTTGTGACTATTTCTGCATTCTCTTCCTTAGTAGTTGCTCCAATGTTCCTTTCAGCCGGTCAAGCTTCTGCTGAAGAAAAAGGAACAGATGCAAGCTATGTTGGTGCTGGTATTTCTGCTGGAGTTTCAAATGGTGGTAGTAAAACTGGTGGCGATGCAGCTACATTCGGTGGAAATGTAACAGGTCGCTTGAAGTTAGATAATACACCTCTTTCTGTACGCACTCATGTCCTTTGGAGTAATGAGACGGCTACAGTGGTTCCGCAAGTTTCCGTAGATGCAGGAATTGCTAAAAATACTAACGCTTATATAGGTGCTGGCTACTCTTTTGTAGAAAATCAAGGCAAACCAACTCCTATAGGTAACAAAAACGGAGTAGCGGTAACTGCTGGTGTAGAATCTGAAGTCTCTAAAAACTTTATGGTTTACAGTAATGCGACTTTAGGAGTTAACACTTACAAACGCAGTCCGGCTTCTGCCCTTAGCATTAATAGTGGTGTAGGCTTACGTTTTAGATAAAACTGAAATATCGCCTTCCTCTGTTAAGCTTTGAAAAGCAAATTAATAAGTAAAGATTCTCATTAGTTATTAGTCATTTGCGACAAGAGACTTATAACTTATGACAGATAAGAGCAAAAAAGTGTAATACAAAGGCACATTTGACTCATAATTAAGATAGCTGGGTTTACTAAGTGTTTCAGCACTGAGAAATCCAGCTTTTCATCATGTTAAAATTATAAAAATCCTCTTTATTCCGACCGAATTGCCGAGGATAAAATAGCCGAAAGGTTGTTTGTAACTTCCGACTTCGGCGCTTACCGATGCCTTATTTGAGAATACTGTACCACTTCAATGGTTAAATCTGCTTCTCCTCCAAACACAACCCGTAAGCCTTCCAAAGTAGAAGTCCTCAAGGAACATAGCAATTTTTTGCGCGAACCAGTAGCAACTGAAATACTTCAGGATACAACTCACTTTAGTGAAGATGCGGTTCAAATACTGAAGTTTCATGGCTCTTACCAACAGGATAACCGTGACAATCGGATTAAGGGACAGGAAAAAGATTACCAGTTCATGCTACGGACGAGAAATCCAGGTGGATTTGTACCGCCACAACTCTATCTAACTTTGGATAAGTTGGCTGATGATTATGGTAATCATACCTTGCGAGCAACCACTCGACAAGGATTTCAGGTACATGGGATTTTAAAGAAAAATCTCAAGGCATCAGTTGCCGCTATTATCAAAAATATGGGTTCAACGTTGGGCGCTTGCGGCGACTTAAACCGTAACGTTATGGCTCCCCCTGCTCCCTTTAAAAATAAACCAGAGTATCAGTATGCTTGGGAGTATGCTGATAATATTGCTCAATTACTGACACCACAAACTGGCGCTTATTATGAGATTTGGCTGGATGGAGAAATGGCAATCAGCGCCGAAGAAAACCCAGAGGTAAAGGCGGCAAGACAGCGTAATGGGACTGGGACAGTCTTCCACGATAAAGAAGAACCTATCTATGGTTCTCACTATATGCCCCGCAAGTTTAAAGTTTCGGTAACAGTTCCGGGGGATAATTCAATAGATCTGTACAGTCAAGACCTCTCTTTAGTCGTCATTACGAATGACTCTTCTGAATTGGAGGGATTTAACGTATTTGCTGGTGGCGGTTTAGGAAGAACACATAACAAAGAAGAAACTTTTGCTCGTTTGGCAGATCCAATTTGCTACGTAGCAAAAGAAGATGTATACGACATCATCAAGGCAATTGTCGCTACTCAAAGAGATTACGGCGATCGCACGGATCGTCGTCACGCCAGGTTGAAATATTTAATCCAAGACTGGGGCGTCGAGAAGTTTCAGTCGATGGTGGAAAAATACTTTGGCAAACAACTGGCACCCTTTAAACCCCTGCCAGACTTTAAATATCAAGATTTCCTGGGTTGGAACGAACAAGGTGACGGGAAACTTTTCTTGGGCATTTCCGTTAACAATGGTCGTATTAAAGATGAAGGAAGCTTCCAACTGAAAACTGCCTTGCGGGAAATTGTTGAGAAGTTTAACTTACCCATCCGCCTGACACCCCATCACAACGTCATCTTTTGCGATATTGCACCCAAAAATAAGCAAGCAATTCAAAAGATTCTCAACACTCACGGCGTTATCTTTGCTCCTGAGCAAATCGAACCTCTAGTTAGGTATGCAATGGCTTGCCCAGCAATGCCGACTTGCGGCTTGGCAGTTACCGAATCGGAAAGAGCAATACCGGGAATTTTGGAGCGAATTCGTGCACTTTTAGATAAAAATGGTTTACAGAAAGAGCATTTTGTGGTAAGGATGACTGGCTGCCCTAATGGCTGCGCTCGTCCTTATATGGCGGAACTTGGCTTTGTCGGTAGCGCCCCGGAGGCTTACCAACTGTGGCTCGGAGGTTCGCCAAATCAAACACGGCTAGCATTACCTTACATGGAGCGGCTGCACCATAATGATTTGGAAACCCAGCTAGAACCAATTTTTGTATACTTCCGACAGTCACGCCAACCAGAAGAAAGTTTTGGGGATTTTTGCGATCGCGTCGGTTTCGATGCCATCCGCGAGTTTGCAGCTCAGTACGAGTCGGAAACTGCTGTTCAGCCAGACATAACCGACGACAGCGATGGTTTAGTGGAGACAATGGCAGACTCGACAACTGCATCAGTGACAGAGGAAAGCGAGCAACAGGTAGTTGCGATCGCCAATACAACCACGGCATCAAACAAAGCACGGCATCGCATTAGTCTCAAGGATGAAGTTTACAGCAATCTCAAGAAAGCTGCTGAAAGCCAAGGAAAGTCGATGACTGACTTGGTAAATGATGCGTTGAAAGGTTACTTAGAAAATCTGTAGCCGGAACCTCACCCCCTTCTCCCTCTCCGCGCTTCGGAGAGGGACATGACAATAAGACCCCCGACTTCGTAAAAGTTGTCAGGGGTCTATGTCTTGACAAGATTGCTATAATAGAATACTAAGTATTAAAATTAAGACAATATATTAAGCGTTTTTGCTACCAAATTAAGATAACCTAAATTAATTGAGGCATTTCTCCGCAAAAACAAGCTATGCAAAATACAGGCGAATCACAGAAAACAAGGGGAAATCTAGAGCTTTTTCATGTTCAAACTAAGACTTCTATTGAATTGCCACTAAATCTTGCTGTCATTCGCATTGGTAAACCGAAGGACAAATTTATACCAGAAGTCAATGTTTCAAACTTTCCAAATGCCAATTTTGTTTCTCGCCTCCATGCAGAGATTCTTTTAGAAGAGAACTCTTACTATATTGTAGATTTGGGAAGTGCCAATGGCACATATGTTAACAACGTTAGGTTAGAGCCAAAAAAGCGGCACCCGCTCAACTTAGGAGATCAAATAGACTTGACTAATGGAAGTAAAGTCACATTTTTATTTTTAGAGAAAGAAACTGTGGTATATGAATCCGATACCATATTAAATTACCCACCAACAGTGCTTCAGATTGAACTTGTTGCCAACATGGAACAAACTCCTCAGGAGCGTTTCAGCAATCTTGTGTACTTAGTAAGAAAAATATTAACTGATAGTTTGCAATCACTTAAAGAATTATTCAGGAAATAGTCAATAGAACTCGTAGTTGATAATTCTTGATTATTACCCCATGTATAAATACGGAGGCTTGAAACAAGGCAAAAATAATTTTCTCCGTCCCGTCAGCAGAAACGCATTTTACTCGTGAGGATTTTCCCTTATCTGTGGTATAGGGCGGAAATTTGTATGGATCAACTGCAAAGACTATAGATGCCTGAAGGCGCAGCTTCGCCAGATGCATCTTCTGAAATTCAACAAGAGCAAATTTTACTCATCCAAAAGCAACAACATTATCTACAGCGTGTCTTGCGGTTGCGAGAGGGCGAGCTTAATTGGATGTAAAAGTAGGGCGCGTTAATATAACGCAACATACCCTAAAATTATTACTTTTCATGCGCTTCTTCAAAATGATATCCCCCCACTTGGAAATCACCGCAGTGATCAACGTTAGCCTTATCTTTAACTGCACTAACATTGTTAGCCTTATCTTTAACTACCTTAACCAAGACTGGTTCTGCATTATTACGTTCACCATGGATGAACTTAAGTTCACTCCCTGAAGTTTCATTATTTGAAAGCTTTATAAACGGAAGTTTTTCAAGTACAGTTTGTCGAGTGGGATTGTCTAACTTTGACATAGCTTTAATAAAAGCTTGAGTCGCATCATAAGTAGCAGCAGTTTCCCAGCTAACTCCCCCACCCCATCTCTCGCAAGCTCGCTCCGCAAAATTTTTTGACCCTGATTGTTTCGCGAACCAGGGAACCGCTACAACTAAGCCTTCAATAGCCTCTTGACCTCGTTGCAAAGTCTCTGAACTATACAAAGTATCTCCTCCAAGCAACTTTAGCGTTTTTGGCAACGTTTTCGTTTTTATCATTTTTTGCTGTTCACCAGCAATACCAATTATAGTGGAAATAAGTCCAAATTTCGGTAAAAAGACAACTGCATTGACCTTATCGGTGATGACACTGTCAACTTCATCGAATGGAACCAGGGTTGGATCTGTCAAATCTTTAGAGCGTACAACACTTCCGCCTTGATCGTTCAAAGATTTTGTAAACGCATTCTTGAAACTCTCACTATATATGTCACCTTGTTGATAGTAAATAACAACTCGCTTGAGACGTTGATTTATGGCATACTTGGCTAGCATTTCTGCAGTCATTTTATCAGAAGGAATTGTTCTAAAAAAAACTTTAAATTTTTCCTGACTTAATGCAGTACTAGTACTAGTGGAAGATATCATTGCTAATCCTGCATTTTGATACTCAGGCAGTGCTTTTTCACTAGCAGCACTACTAGCATGTCCAATAACTCCTAAAACCTTTTTGTCTTTAATGAGTTCCTGGGCAACTGTTTGAGCTTGGCTTGGGTCATCATTATCATTGACAATAACAATATTTAGTAATCGATCTTTGTTTGTAGCTTTTTTATTATATTCAGACTGTGCTTGTGCGACTCCTCTCAATATTTCTTGAGAAAGTTTTTTCGTAGCATTTATAGGTACAATAACAGCTAAACTTAAATAATTGTCGTTTTGATGTGCTAATGTATTATTGTAGTAAATTTCTGCTTCAATATCATCTTTATAATCCTTTTTAGCTTTCTCAAATTGCTTTTCCGCGTTATGATAATCGCTATTTTCAAAATATTCAATGCCTTGTTTTAGAAAGTAGTTTTGCTCGCCTAAAAAGAAATCACGCTCTCCCTGGCTAAATAATTCTGGGTCTAAAACATATGGAAAAAATAGTGATTTTATTTTTTCAGTCAATTGTAATCCTGTTATCACAAATCCAATCAATATGAATACAGCTATTGCACTGATAATGCTACGAGAATGCTGAAGAGATTTTATTTCTAATTCTTGACTAGCTTTGAGAAATTGATAATCTTCAACTGTCAAACTGTGCTTATTACTCCATTCCATTGCTATTCTTAATTTTTGCCCCCGTGATAGCCATGATTTTTCTTTACGTTCAGAAGCCAGCCATTTTAGGAACTCCTCTTCATAAGGTCGTTTGTCCGCTAATATTTCAGCAATCCATTTTGAGTTAAAAACAGATTCATAAATACGATTGGAAATTTTTAAATTACCTGTATTCTCTACTACAAGCCCTGATAAAATTAATTCACTCTGCTCTATACTGTATTCAGCTTGTAATTCTTTTTGTTGCCAAATTTTTAAGTAGAGCTTAAGCAACTTAAAAGTATGTTCTTTACTATTGATTATCCGATCGCGAATCGTTTTCAAATGTTGTGGATTATCCTGATCTTCCCAATTCTCAATCACGTTGGAATTTACAATTTTCTCTATCCACTTAGGTATTGCGTTTTTATTAGCAGGGATAACCTCTTCGTAATTCACAATGATTTGACATATTTTTTGAGTGAGAAAAGGTTGACCACCAGTCCAGTTTAGTACCTCTCTAAGAATGTCTTCGGCAATTTTGGAATCACTTACTTTATTTTCTAAACCTTGAGCTAGAGGTAGAGAGTCTTCAAATGAAAAAGGATTTAATTGAATTGCCTCACCAATATTAAAGGGTGTGCGCTGCGTATCTTGTATTAATTGGGATGGCGAAGCCACTCCTAGCAGTGCAAAGGAAATGCGTTTGTAGTTTGGGTTATTAGCACGCTCGTTATAGCAATATCGGATAAAAGCAAAAAAATCATCTGTAGGAAAATCTAAACTGAGAACAGTGTCAATTTCGTCTATAAAAATAACAATATTTTGAGAGACTTCTATGAGTAATATTTCTTCAAAAAAATCGCTCAATCGCTTTAAAGGAGCTAGCAACTTGCGTTCCTGCCACCAAGTTTCTAATCGCTTTGTCTGTAACTTGAACTTACGTGCCAAATATGTGATAAAAGTATAATACCACTGCTCTTGAGTAAATCCCTGAGTCCCAATTCCTTCTAAGCTGATTGCAGCACAACAGAAGCCTTCATTTTCTTCTAACTTTTTACTTACTCTTACCAGCAAGCTAGACTTACCCATCTGCCGTGAGTTGAATACATAACAAAAATTCCTGGCTTTTAGTCCCTCATAAAGATTTTTGTCAGCCTGCCGCTCTATATAACTTGGATTGTCGGGTTCTAAATTCCCTCCAACTTGATAGTATTCTTGTTTTTTGCTCATTGTTTATTTACCCGTGTTTACTACCTGTTACTAATTAAGATATTTGCGGAAATACTGACGATATAATTGGCAGCGCGGCTTGGCGAAATTTCCTTGTAACTTAGCCAATCCCAAACGTTGTAACCACTTCGCTATCTTCGGATCTTCTAGCTGAACCGGATTGTCATCTTCCGCCCATACAATCTGATTGAATGCAGTTTTCAACTGCGGATTCTTTTTGATAATTTCCAAGCTTTCCCCTAGATGGTCGCTGAATGGTCCAGCTACCATAGGTGCATCTTGCAACAGTTCCTCAAGTGTCTTCTGACTACGCTTAATATAATCGCAAGCCGTTTTTACCAGAAAAGGGTGTCCTCCTACCATACCCATCACTTGTTCGACGTCTTCATTTGTCCACTTCATTCCTAGACGCTTGACCAAACGTTGCACTTGCTCCGAAGTTAATTCCGGTAAATCAACCACTTTTCCCACATTAGCAAGGGGCGATCTATTGATATCTAGCTCGGCATAATATTCGGTAGAGTGGACAATTATCAAACGAAGTTTTTGCCAAATCTTGCTATCTTGATCGCTACCCTTTGCCAGATTATGCCAATTGCGGATCAGGCTACAAAAGTCATTGGCAATTTTAGGTTGTTCAAAAATTAAATCAACATCATCTATGGCTAAAACCAAAGGACTATCAATATTTGTTAAGAGATATCTTTCAAAGTAATCCCCAGTTTTGTATATGCAAGTCGCTGAATTATTCCAATACTCATCTAACTGATTGGATAATCTTAGCTTATTACCAACAGCAATACAGAATGACTTTAAGAATCTCTCCAGATCGGTCGCAACTGTGTCATCTACTAACCCATAACAGTTCAAAGTCACTATTTGATATTTATACTTATCTCTTGCATATCCAACAATTCTGTTCATTAGGGATGTTTTCCCCATGTTATCTGGCGCTTTGATCCGGAGCAGGGAACCTGGCAGCTTAATCTGGTTGTAACAGTGCTTTTCAATATCAGAGTGGTCTACATAATTATCAACAGGGGCTTTGTCTTCTTTTTTACGGAGAACTGGGGTTAACTCTTCTGGTATACCTTGCAGGTGAATCTCCGCACGAGCAAACTTATATGCCTCCTCAATTGAGCGATCTGCCCCCAGTGCTTTGTAAAAACTAACAGCAAAGGCGATCGCTGCTTGATCGCCGAGCACTTGCTTCATGCCAATGACAAAAGGGATATGCTTAACAATAGCCTTTGCCTGAATATCTGAATAACAAGCATTTAAAACCACACAATTAACTTGATTGGCTACTAATTCAAACAGCGCCGCTAAAGCCTTAGGCTTTACGGGCTGCATTGTACCTGACTCATCTTCAAGGCAAAGCTCACCAGTACTTGTGCCATGCCCGGAAAAATGAACAAGATGAGGCTCAAAATCTAGTATTGCTTGGCTGATATCTCCAGGACGTAAAGAAAATCTGTACTCTAACTGAAATCTTTCTCGCAAGTTGGCTTGTCGCAGCCTTTCTTTGATATCACGCAACTCCTCCTGTAAACGCAGCCTCACGGTATCAGTAGGATCAGCCGTTAAAAACAGAATTCTCATCATCCAGAATCACTCCATCAGTTAAATTACTTACTAGCTAGCGTCATTTTCAACTAAAACTAATTGTCATCCATGAGTTTTGTTAGTGTGCCAACAGTGTGATTACGGAAATTTAATTAAGAAGAATTCTTTAATTGTAAAATTCTTATGAAGATATAAGTGTACTTCAATTCGAGCAAAGACCTTTCCGGACATTCAATAAATAATTCCTGCATTTAGCAATACTTAAAATCCCATGGCTCACCTGCAAAGAATAGCGATCGCCTCCTCTCAGTTCCAACAACAGCAAATTTTACTCACCCAAGATCAACAACATTACTTAGGGCGAGTGTTACGGTTACGAGAAAGCGATCGCTTTATTGCAATGGATGGTCAGGGAAAATGGTGGTTAGCACAGCTCGAAGGAAATCTGGCACGGGTTTTAGAAGCACTCTTAGTCCAAACTGAGTTACCTGTATCTATTTCGCTGATAATTGCATTGCCAAAAGGGAACAGTTTTGATGAAGTGGTGCGGTGTATTACAGAATTGGGAGTTGCTACTATCATTCCAATCATCAGTGAACGTACTTTGCTCAATCCCAGTCCGCAAAAACTTGAACGCTGGCGGCGGATCGCTCAAGAAGCCGCAGAGCAATCAGAACGCTCTTTTGTGCCAACAATTTTAGAACCAGCTTCCTTTTCGTCAATAGTTAATAGTCAGGCTTCATTTGTCACAAATCAATACATATGTGAAGCTCGAGGTAATTATCCTTACTTGCGAGATTGCGTATATAATCAAGAACAAATAACAAATGATACACAAATCACAATTGCCATCGGCCCTGAGGGAGGATGGACGGAAAAAGAAGTTGAGTGTGCGATCGCTGCTCAATTCCAACCAGTTTCCCTTGGTCGTCGCATCCTCAGAGCAGTCACAGCCCCTATTGTTGCCTTATCGATTGTGGCAGCGCAATTAGAATCAACAAGTAGGGGTATGAGTGAAACTTAACGCACCTAAACCCATAAAAGAACCTACCTTCGTAGGTTTCTAGTTCATCTAATTCTCCAACTTCTGGTATATCGTCATTGCTGCAATTCTTTTAATAGTGTTTGAGTGTCTTTCCACATTTCAACATGTCCATCACCATAGATTTTGGCAATGAATGGACCGGGATGTTTCCGAACAAGCTCCTGTATAAGGACAATCCCTTTGAGGAAAGCTTCACTCATTTGCTTTGCTGTTAGGTCTTGTCTAGCAAGCGTAAACATCTAGAACTTACGCAAACTCTACTCATTCTTGGCTTTCTTGGCGCGGACAGATTCTTACGGAGGGAAACCCTCCTGCGAACTGTCCTTGTCTTGGCGGTTCAATAAATTAAGCCTTTTGGCAACTTTTGCGTAAGTCCTAACATCTTGACTTTCTCCCTTACAACAGCAATTTTTTCTGAGGTGCGTTTACCAATGTTGGCATCTTTGGTCAAAACCACCCAGCCTCTTTTACCAATTTCTGGAACCCAATCGACATCTTGAGCGCTTTTATGAAAGTGGTCGTCATGAATTTCGACAGTAATGCCGGAGTTGCGAAGTGTTTCTACAACGGTCTTGTTACCCAGATACCTATCTACGAAAAAGATGATCGACTGGGATTGACTCATGCAGCGAGCATCTCGTAACGAATAACTTCTTCAATCACTTTTGTATCTACTTCATAATCATAAGCTAGTTCGTCAATTGAGTCACCTGCTTCAAATCGCTCTGCCAATACATCAGTGGCAATTCCCGTTCCGGCGATAACAAGCCTACCAAAAGCAATTCTGGGGTCAATAACGACGCTCTTCGGGTTATCTTCTTCGTTTGAGCGAGTAAAAGGATAAAGTTTAATGGCGAGCCCCTTATCATCGGGTTCAATTCGTTCAAGATGAGTGTTCAAAGCATCTTTCAGTTCTTCTTTTCCGCTTTTTGACACGTTAATCAGAGAACCATATCGCTCGATAAATAGATCCACACCATCAGTACGGAATTTCTCACGTGCTAAGGGATGGGATACTTGAAACTGCTCCTCAACGAAGTCGAGAGCTTCTCGTACGTTATTTAATTGAATATTGTGGTGTTTGCGAATTGCTCGAAGAACGTGAATTTCAATTAGATTGGTAAATGAGAGGAGCCTTGGCTTGCGATCACGAGTTGAAATTAAAGGTTGAAATTCCTTAGATCCCTTTAAAGTCTGATAACTCCGCCCAACTGTCCATGAGCGAATCGTAACTTGTGGAATGCGTAGGTAGTGAGCAGCATCACCGACGGAATAAGTTGGGATGTCTCTAGGGTCAATTCCTCCATAAATATCGGTCATAAACGATAAAACCCTTATCACAACAAAAGTGCAGCCAAATTCGCAATATTATTGCAACAAACTTATTGTGAATTGCAATAAAATATACAGACGCTTAAAACCTATATCAGAAAAGGATTGCAGCAAAAGTCCCCATATTATTACAGCAAATTACAATATTATTGCAATAAACTTACTATAGCTCCGTCAGTGAAAAATTTCGCTAACGGGTCGATTTATTGGATGCCCTCGTGGGTAATACAGGAGCCGATTCAATTGCGGAGTTATCTTTAAGTTCTCTGTTTACTAGAAGTTATGACTCTATTTGTAAAGCAATATCTGAATCATTTATTGATGAGGGGAATCAAGCACCAAAAAATTTACTGTCTCATCACTTCTAACTCATCACTTAAAAATATGCTTGAGCAAATTGCTGCCGCTTTTGAGAAAAGAGATTATCATACTGCTGCTAAATTACTCAAACACCTCCGAAAAGAGTCACCGGAAAATCCTTGGGGGCAATTTTATACAGGACGGCTGTATGAAGTTTCCGGAAAGCACCAAGAAGCACAAAAAATATATCAGCAACTCTTGCGTAGTACGCCGAATGTGAAAATCTTAAATCAAACTCGTCAGGGTTTACAGCGACTACAAGAAATCGAACTTGAAGAACGAAAACAAGCAATCGTCCAAGCGACATCTAATGTCAGTGATACTGAATTTGGTGTATTAGTCTTAGAACCCATCAGCAATGAACTGAAAACCCAAGCAGCGCAAAAATTCGCCCAGATTATGCAGCTAGAACCTTACAGCGCAAGGTTAGTTTTACCAAGTCGGGGTTGGCGCGTGTATCGTAGTGGGGCAATCGGGGAACTACAATTTTATGGTCAGCAGCTACAAAAAGCTGCAATTCCCTGCTTTTGGACGACGTTAGCTGAAATTCAGAAAATTCAAGTTTTTCAAGTCAACTATTTCCCAAAATCTCCACAAACCACTGTTGTTTGCCGCAATCAAGCAAATCAACTCGGTTCCCTCAGCTTTGATTGGTCTGAAGTAAAAGCCCGTGTACTGGGATTGTTGCCTATCTTTGAGGAAGTTGCAGATCGGGATGCGCGGGGTAAATGGGAAAGCAAAACCCAAACCCAAGACTACTTCCATTTTTGCGATTTACACTTACCTAATAGAAATTGCATTCTGCGACTTTATGACAACGGCTACGACTTTCAGCAAGGCATAGAAATTACTCCTCAAGCAAACTTGAATACAATCAGAAGTAATTGGAATAGTTTACTTGATTGGCTTAATCAACAAATGCATGTTAGCGATCCTTCAGATCAGGTTTGGTCAGACTTTACTCCATTTGCAGAAACGATACTGGATCAAACGGAAATCTTGAATCAAATGCAGTCTCACATTCACCTGTTTCGGAGAGAACAAACCAATTGGGATCCAGCATTTCATTTATATAGTGGACTGGTTTTTGTGAAAAACTTCAGTTAGTAATCATAATAAATCTTTAAATATTCCTTGAATAATTTTGCACCGAATTACTAAAAATTTTTCTGAAGCGCGATTGCTGGGAAAGGTTAAGTCTTCAGGCAGGAGTCGTTCAGCATAGCTGACGAATCCCTTTTGCCTTCTCAACTTGTTTAACTTTGAATTTTACTTAGGAAGTTAACTATCTTGGCTGTTCCTGTGAGGCGCAGAATGTCATAAGTTTCTATCTGCCCTTCAAGAATGCTCAGACGACCGCGTTGAGGAGTACGCTGGGTGGTTAGAATCGCCTCTGTTTGAATGGGTTTCTCTTCGTTAGATACCAGATTGATAGTTGGTACTAGTAGAGTCAGCCTAATTTCCTTTCCTGTATCAGCGTCAGGTTCAACGAGTACTGTAACTAGCTTGCCGATCGCAGTCTCTAGCGTGCTAATTTCGTCGCCTCTAAATTGGCGGCTGAGCTTCAGAGTGTTATAAGTCAACTCCGACTCACCGATGAAACTAGTTGTCGAGTAACTGATTTGTGTATCTTCGGCGCGAAGTTCAAAGCTATTCGGCTCAATGATTTGTTCAATCATACTTCTATTCTCTTCCTTAGTATTGTTAGTGATTTATTTAACAGGTGCTTGTTCAGCCTATTAGTGACCTGCTAAATTCTTAATAGATGTAATGAAATCAACTTATGCACTTTTTATACATGCATTGAAAAGCTAATGGCGTCCGGCTGAAGCAAAGAATTATTCATAAAAACCTGGGTATCAGCACTTGCAGGATAGAATTATCTGTAAAAAAGGTAATTGTTTTGTCATACACTGAAAATAATTACATATTGTCAATACC
>JAQYWO010000531.1 GCA_029379215.1 Rhizonema sp. PD37 | reverse complement strand
AAATAATAATTATCGCTAAAGCAATCAGTTTAGGTAAATAAGCAACTAATTCCTGTACAGCACTTTCTATACCTAAGAATAAATAATTAAATAGATTTTTACTTATTTGTCTAGTCCAAGGAAAGAAACTCAATATTAATGGAATATATATATAGAGGATTCCCAGTACAAGCACCAGCCGAATTACCCGAATAATATTATTTAAGATATAGGTGATCCGTGATGCAGGCAAAATCTCAAAATTTTGAAAGCGTACATTAGGTATGCTTCTTCCTTGCCAATTACTAACCTTATTAAAGATGTTCTTCAGGATCTGATTTAAAACACTTAAAATGATCAAAAGGACAATCGTAGAAATAAATGTGTAAAGAAGTCCAAACAGAAGATTTGTTACACTATGCTCTTGCCTATATTTCGTGATGTTACTACTAATTTTTTGGACATATTCATTAGCCAGTTCTTGTCTTGTTTTATCTGTAGCTTTTACATCATCATCTGTAATCGTCAATATGACTTTATCACCAGATAAGATATTTGTTGTATTTGGCAGGTTAGAAACTCTTAAAGAATTAACTGGAACTGTTAGATCTTTAGCCATTATTTCAATTCTGTTTGTCACCGCATGCGCTCGCTCTTCTGCTGAAAACGAGCCAACACCTGCTTTAACGACAAATAATGTTTGATCTTCTAAAACTACAGGAGTGCCATCTATCTTACTAACAGCTGTAGCCTTATTGACGGATGGAGGATTTTCCTGAGAATAAGCAAAAGGCATAAAAACGATAAGTATAAATATCGTCAAACCCCAAATTAGGAATTTATGTATAAAAAATTTTTTACTACTATTCATTGGTATTTATTGCCAGTCAAACTCTAAGCATTCAGCCATCACTGGAATGACAGAATGCTTACATTACGTAAAAGAAGTTTTACGTTAGAAACATATAATGACAATATAGGAAAAATTATTTGGCAAGACAATTGACGAAAATTAGCAGAAAACTTTACCTCTCTACCCAATATCGAAAGTGTAAACGTGGAACCATCAGCTAGAAGATCAAATAAACTGTAATCGACTATAGAGTTAACGTGTAATCAACACAACACATCTCAATAATGTCTACAGTGATACAGCTAATACTATACTGCCTCACTTTTTAAGATTTACTTTCTAAATGACCTTTATATTTCAATTTAGGTTATTATTCCCTAAAAGTTTCTGTGGCTTTATAATGAAACTCGCTCAATTTTCCGGTCAGATCAGGTCATTAACTGCTGCACTCATTCTGCTAACTGTCTTTGGATGTACGTCAATATAAAAAAAGCAAACGCCAACATTAAAGCACTCACCAAACGTACTAGTTGCGGCAGCCCGGTATCTTGCTTCTCACTCACCGAAGATGCGAAGTCAAGCTCAAACACATCAAAGGCTTATCGGTTGCACAGAGGCGATCGCCTATTTGAGGAATAAATATCGAATAGAAAAATATGTTTGGCAAGACAATTGACAAAAATTAGTATAAAACTTTACCTCTCTACCCAATATCGATAGCATAAAGGCGGAACTATTACCCCATTCAGATTTCTCTCTCTTCGATTTAGTAAAAGCGATAAAAGCTGGAGTTCGGTAGATTGATTGGATAGAAGAATAAAGTCGTTAGCGTATACATCAAGAGAAATAATGTAAGAGCGAATGGCCGTCCGCCCTTACCAAAAATTTAACGAACGCATAATTAATTTTCGGAGATGTCTTATGGATTCTCCAAAGCCCAAACCTGATGCTGAACATTACCATGAATAACAAAGCTATCTCCAGCATAGGCATTCAAGGTCATGTCCTCACAGCATTCCTATGTATGCACTGGAAACTAAATCAGCAAAGAACGTCATGAGGGTAACTGTGTTGTGGAAATACTAAAAATGAGCTTCCACAATATGCTCCTAGGAGTATATCTATTTTCATTGAAGACTATTACCGCAGCGAGTAATACCTTCAAAAGCTTGGTTACTCTTGACCTTGACTTTTTGAACACTTTTTTCCTCAACTTTATCAGGAGATAAAGTCAAGCAAGTAGCTGCTTGTATTTCTTAGAATAGTCTTGTGGGTCTGGAAAAAAAGTATCATACGCTACTTTTTTCCAAATTTTCTTTATATAAAGTAAATAATTTGTTTTAATTTCTGAAAGCGCTCACGCTCTTGCACTTTGAGTCGTAAGTCTGGTAAATATGTTTTTGGTATTTTGGCATAAGAGAACGAGCCTGTAGATGCGCGTTTACGATCATGGCTGTTTTTTGAGATCGAAAGTGCATCAGTTAATTTTAATTACAAGTATTAAGAATGTAGCAATGGTATTGTAGAAACTTGACCTTAAAAAGCGGCATTTTCATATCTGTCTAGCGTGGAGTGAGTTTTGCGGACTTATACCAGATATATAAAGTGGAGCAAAAAAGATGAGATCGAGAGTTTCTGTCAGCGACATTGAAAACCGTGATTGGCCTAGCAGTAAGCGACTAGTGTCGATAGATTTTTGGCGCGGACTTGTCATGGTGCTGAATTCGTGGACTGTGGTGCGTTTTTGATGGATATTCGATCCAACACACAGTTTTTCTATGGCAAAAGTACTTTGGGCAATTGATTAGTCGATAGTTGTGCTAACTGCGCTGATATATCTTCCGACTCGTGCGATACGGCGATACCGCCGTGGCCCTTCGGCATCGCACTCCCCAGTAGTTAAATATAATTAAACAATATACATT
>JAQYWO010000119.1 GCA_029379215.1 Rhizonema sp. PD37 | reverse complement strand
GTTAATAACTGTATATGTGAAAAAATCATTATTTACACTAAAATAAAAATATTTACAAAATTAGATATTAAAGCTGATGAAAGTTTTTTAAGAAAAATTTTTCCACATAAATGATAAATTCCAAAATATGTATAAGTTATAATTAATTGAATTTAAAAAATAATTCATATAACTTTCTCAACTGTCCTATTTAGATGTATCTCAAATTTATTATAGATTGTAGAATACGTCAAGAGCAGTGACAGACGACGCTAAACTCCCGGACTTCTCTGAGAAGTCCGGGAGTTCATTCGGAGGTTATAAGAAGGAGCTAAATAAAAACTTATCTATTATTTCTAACCGTTTTATTTAAAAGAGTAGTTGTCAGATAATTTTGATGTATTGTTTAGCTCAAATCAAAGCTCCTAGGATTTCTTGAAGGAGACTAATTTAAGTTGGAAAAAGACATAAAAAAGCAATGCTTATAAAGACTAGGAAAAGGTGAGCAAAAAAAACTGGAAATAACCGCGTATATTGATGCACATAAACGTCAGATAGTGTACACGTGAACTGGTAATTTTAGAGCGAAAATGAATTTATTCTGTTATAATTCTATACTCATGGTTAGATTTGACCAAAGCTCGTTTTGGGGGAAAGCTTTCTTCTAAAACGTTCCACTTATCAATGAACGACAGCGACAGACTTATTTGGGCGATCATTTCTAGCTTTTTTAACCCACATTTCGCACTTCGTTGATCGTTATCCTTACTAGATTTGTTGTTTGTTGTGGTGACACTCGCGATCGCGAATAACGAGGACGACGATGAAAATACTGATGGCAATAAAGCCAGCCCCAGTAGCCAGGGCAGTTTGAAAGCCTCCAGTTATGGCAGCTTTTTGGGCGATTGGATTGTTTGTGCCAGCCATCAGCATGGATGTGCGGGCTGATGAAACGGCAATCAAGATCGCCAATCCTAATGCAGAACCAATCTGCTGCGACGTGGAGAGCAACCCGGATGCTAAACCTTGTTCATGATCGCTAACTCCAGCAGTACCTGCAAGCGTGACTGTCACCAGACTCGTGACAATGCCAAAACCAAGGATGATAGTTCCAGGCAGGAGATCGCGCAAAAAGTCACCTTGAACTGAGATATGAGTTAAAAGCAATAGTCCGACCAATGTTCCCACCAAACCACTAATTAGGGTACGCTTGACGCTCAAGCGATTCACCAACTGAGTAGCCAAAGAACCGGAAATCATCGCCGTCAGTCCATGAGGTAGAAACGCCAGTCCGGTTTGGAGTGCGGAGTAGCTCAAAACCTGCTGCATATAAAGTGTCAGAATAAACACCATTGAGGCAGCAGCTGCACAGACTAATGCACCAACTGAATTAGCACCCATAAGCGTGCGTTGGCGGAAAATTCTTAATGGCACTAACGGCGCGTGAACGCGAGATTCAATGAAAACAAACAGAACTAGTAGAGCGATCGCGCCGAGCAAAAGTCCCACAGTTGTGGCAGAAAGCCCAGTCCCAGGTAATCGTATCAGTGTATAAACTAGTAACACCATGCCGCTTGTCACTGAAGCTGCACCAGCAAAATCAATGCGCTGTGATGCAGTAAGAGAGAGGCTTTCAGTCAACAGGACTGGAGAGTATGCAATAGCTGCAGTACCAATCGGCACGTTGATAAACATCACCCACCGCCAATTCAACGCATTGGTTAAAATCCCCCCCAAAAGTACGCCTGCGGCAAAGCCTCCTGCAGCCACCGCGCCCCAAATTCCCAATGCCCGATTACGTGCCGATCCCTCACGAAAGGTGGTAGTCAAAATCGATAAAGCCGCAGGAGAAACAAATGCTTCTCCAAACCCTTGAAATGCTCTAGCCGCGATCAACACCCACTCGGACTGAGCTAAACCACCAACGAGTGAAGCCAGAGTAAATAAACCAAGTCCTGCCATAAAGACTCGACGACGACCTAGTATATCCGCTGCACGCCCACCAAGCATCAAAAATCCTCCAAGTGTTAAAGCATAAGCACTAATCACCCACTGAAGATTTTGCTGGGAGAAGCCCAAGTCTCGCTGTATCGACGAAAGCGCTACATTAACAATTGAAAAATCTAGCACCACCATAAACTGTGCTACACATAAAAGCGCCAGTGCCCACCAACTTTGAGAATCAGTTGGAGAGCGATCAGTTGTAGGTGTACTCATAAAAAGTGATAGTAAGTTTGACATTCCATCCGGAAGATAGATCGTCCTCCTCTAAACGTTCTTACTTCGCAGTCTCAAGACAACGACAGTATCTTTATGTTATTCAAAGCTGCACAACGTTCACCGCAGAAAACACGCTCAGCAACTAAAGAGACAGTTTAACTATACCAGTGATTTCTGCTTGGCGCGTAGACGCTCTTAGCGGTGAGGCAGCGCTGCAGGAGGGTTTCCCTCCGTAGGCGACTGAGAACCCGAAGGGCTTGTCGTCAGACATCGCCTACTCAATACAGTTGGGTAGTGTCGTCATCTATAAAGGCAAGTAGTTCTTGAGCCGGGGGGAGAAGGAGGAAAATAACTGATTTTTCTTCCCCTGCCTCCCCTGCAAGCCTAAATGTATCAACTCTAAAGTGAAACAGTATCAGGGAGGGGATTGACTAATGACAAAAATGTGCATTCCCAAACAAGGCGTGGCTGGGCATAATGAAGGAGACTTTGCTTTGCTTTTTCTAACTTGTTGATAATGCTTGGTTGACGCAACTGCTGCCAGTAGAATTGCTGGAGGTAATCGACTAACCACAATTGAGCTTCTGTATCTATAGCCTTATCAATTTGTTTGGCTAAATCCAAGGCTTCGCGGTAGGATGAAGGCACTTTTGTCACAGCTAGTAGTAGTTCTTCTGGAATTGCTTGCAGTTGTTGGTAGGATGCGATCGCTTCTCCTGGACTTCCTGCGGCAATCTTTAACACTGCTGGATACTGTAAAATGTCCTCATGCCCTGTTTGTGTCAGTACCTGAGCCATTGTGACTGTATCTAGGTGATAAAAGGGAATTCGTTGACAGCGCGACACTAGGGTTGGCAACAAAGATTCCAACGTTGGAGCAATTAAAATCAGCGTTGCCTGTCCTGGTTCTTCCAATGTCTTAAGTAAAGCGTTAGCTGCGGCTTCCGCCATTGTTTCCGCTTGTTCCAATACTACCAATTTTCTCGGTGCCAAGAGAGGTGAACGACTGAGAAACTGTGTAATTTCCCGAATTTGTTCTAAGCGAATGACAGGTGGTGCTTTGCGCTTGAGTCCTTTATCGGCTGCTTCTGTTGCACTCAACCGCTGTCCCTGGTGCAAATAGGTTGGCTCTACCCACAATAAATCTGGGTGATTATCTTGACGCAAACGATTTTGATGGGGAGCAAATAGCAATTCCACAAAGCACCGTGCTGCTAAACTCCGTCCCACACCATTAGGCCCTACGAAAAGATAAGCTGGAGCCACTCTGTTTTTGATCACAGTTTGACTCAGTAAATTTACTGCTTGTTGTTGTCCGACAAGTTGTGCAAACACATGTTATCCTGAATTTTAACTTCTGGATTCTCTATACAAAATACTCAATACCGCAAAAAATGGCAAATAATCGGAATTTGATTGCTCCCTCTATCAATTTATCGCCCTCATTTAAAGTAGAGGCACTGGTTAGAGAAACAGCAGAAGTTCTATCAACAGTCAGTTCTTTGTCAGTAGTGCCATTCGTTCATGGTAGGTAATCAATGCTATGAGAAAGGCGAAGCACATTGTTAAAAACGCCACATATAATTCTGAATATCATTCCCGCATCTGTATAATGCAGTCAGAAAACTTTGACTATTTCATCAACCGATCTGGAAAATCTTTCATACAATAGACAACAGATTTACAATTTGAACAAATGAGTAGAGCAAAATCCAATCAAAATATCAACCAAATTCTTAGTAGGGTACAGAATTCAATGGGAGGTAAATATTACCTCTATTCGGGAGAAAAAATGAACTGGTTTCAAGTTATTTTTAAACTTGAAAAAACATTGATACCGATCATTTTTCCATGGGTAATTTTGGCAACTTTATATGGATTTTTAATATCCTTAATTTATTATTTTAAATTTCCTTTCATATTATCAGATAATAGCATTACAGTTAATGGAGTATTGAGTTTCAATATTGCGTTGACTTTATTATTAGTTTTTCGGACAAATACAGCTCACGAGCGATTTTGGGAAGGTCGGAAATTGTGGGGAGCTTTAGTCAATACAGTGCGTAACTTATCTCGGGACACTTGGATAGTTGTCAAACATCATTCACCAGAAGATATAGTTGAAAAAGAGGAAATACTCAGGCTAATGGTTGCATTTTCGGTTGCAGTGAAGCGACATCTGCGGTCAGAATCTGTGAATGAAGAATTCGTATCATTAATATCTGAAACTAAATACTTACAACTTAAAGAAAGCGAGCATCCACCACTACAAATTGCTTTTTGGATTGGAGATTATCTCCAAGAGCAACACGACCGTAATTGCTTAAGTATATATCAGTTGACTGCCCTACATAAATTAGTTGATGATTTAGTAGATATATTAGGGGGATGTGAACGTATTTTAAAAACGCCGTTACCTTTAATATATTCTATTATATTCAGGCAAGTAGTCTTAGCTTTTTGTCTAATCCTACCGTTTGATCTCGTCAGCGATGTTACTTGGTGGACTGGTATAATAATGGCTTTTGTGAGCTTCACATTACTTGGTATTGAAGAGATTGGCGCGGAAATTGAAGAACCTTTTGGACACGATCCAAACGATCTTCCCTTAGATGGGATTTGCAACAATATACACCGTAATATTGAGGAGTTAATCAGGCTTGCTCCCAGAAATCTGTGAATAACATAGAACCGCGTCGAGCGCGTATATTGGGAACAAAACTGTAAGAAGTGGGGGCGTTACTAACCCACAGTATAATCAATATATTGCAGATGTTGCATTCTCATTCTCAAGCGGAATGAGTTTAATAGGTGGAAAGAAATCTGTTTGTAGACTATCAGGCGATCGCACTTCATTACTCCTAAAAAAAGTTACATACCTGCTTCAGTAAACAAACAATTCAATCGTTCACCCCCATGCTTTACAGCAATAATATGCTCTACTTCATAGTCTTGATGAATTAAGCAATATTCACAGCGTTCAGATGCTCTCTCAATTACTAGCTTACGTATTTCGGCAGGAATTGAATTAGAAGTCATTTATTTAGCAAGAAAGGCATAGCTGCCCGTGACTCATAGCTGCCTTTCTTGCTAAAAATTCCGGAAACCCAAATATATCAACAAATCAGTGAAAATCATGTCAACGTCTCTCTGTATATACATTTGAGGTTCAATTCTTACTATTTTTTGTCTAAGTCCCACTAGTAGGATCGTGAAAAAATGCTCTAAACCTCACACCTCAACTCTAGTCAAACTAAGCTAGTATTATAAACCACATGACAAAAGCCTATGGAACCAGATTTTCTTCCAACTGAGGTGATTCTGACGCACCCGCGTCAAACCCTTGGAAGCGTGCAACTTGATTGGACACCACAACCTGGAAACTATCTCGACTTAGAAGGCAAAACTTACGCGGTATTGGAACGCCGCCACCGCTATCAGTTAAAGGCAGGGCGCTACCGCTTGCATAAAATTGCTTTGTATGTGCAGTCTGCTATACGACCAAGCGAAAAAAGTTTTGTAGAAGGGCGTTGGATTATCGGAGATGCGAGTTGTCTCTACAATGCTCATTCAGAAATGATTCGTTGTGCAGTGAACCCAGATGGACCTTGCAAGATGTGCCGCTTCTATAAGAGTGCTGAGTCCTGAATCCTGAGTCCTGAGTCTTGAGGTGCTTAGTTAAATTTAGGAAACAACTACAAGAATTCCTCCTGTCTGCTTGCTTATAACTCAAAACTATACTCAGGACTCAGCACTCATTCATGAGGGAAACATCTCTGCGACAGTTAATCGTGTACCATTAACAAAATCCCATCCTGACTGAGGACGTTTGCCAGCTAACTGAACTTCTTGCAATAGCAACAACCCCTCCCCAGTTTGTACGATCGCTCCTTTTCCCTTGGCGATGCTTACCACTTCTCCAGGATGACTCGATTTAGTTGACAAATCCGGCAGTGTATGCAACACTTCTTTTAATTCCGGTGGTAATTCATGAATGTAAGCAGAACCAAGGAGAGCAGTCGCAGTGATTTTCAGCGGTTGATTACGAAAGGTAGTACTACAATTAGGATAAAATCCTCTGATTTGATTGTGTAATTGCCAAGCACTCTTTGACCAATCCAACTCATAACTCTCTTTTTTAATCAAAGGCGCATAAGTAGCTTCAGAATTGTCTTGAGGAATTGGCTCAATTTCCTGTTGTTGCAACTTTAATAAAGTTTCCAATAATAAATCAGCACCAATGACTGCCAGTCTATCTGCTAAATCTTGAGCATTATCCATTAAACTTACGGGTGTCTTAGCCAAGAGAAGCATTGCACCAGTGTCCATCCCTGCATCCATTAACATTGTTGTAATGCCAGTTTGGTTTTCCCCGTTATACAAACACCATTGGATAGGAGCGGCACCCCGATACTTAGGTAAAATCGAACCATGCACATTAACGCAACCTAACTTAGGTATATCCAATATTTCTTGAGAGAGAATTTGCCCGTAAGCGACAACAACAAACACATCAGCGCCTGTTTCTTTAAGCTGAGTTATAGTCTCAGCGTCTTTTTTTATCCTTTGGGGTTGCCATACAGGTATGTTGTGAGAAATGGCAACAGTTTTTACGGGTGTTGGTGTAAGTTGATTTCCACGTCCTCGGCGTTTATCTGGTTGGCTGACAACTGCCATTACAACAAAATCTTTGTCATCCAGTAATTTTTCTAGAGTCGGCACAGCGAACTGGGGAGTGCCAAAGAATACCACTTTCATCAGTTTTTTAGTTTTGAGTCTTTAGTTTTAAGTTTAGCTATCAGGGGATTTGGCTGTCGGCTCATTCAGGGTGTGTAACTGTAATCAATTTGAGTAAAGCTGTCAGCTAGACAGTGCTCGCGCCTGTGGACTAGGTGAAGCCGACTTCTCTAGGATGAAGCAGGAAGTAATTGAAGCGCAAAGTAGATATTTCCAGTTATGGGTAGCTTTGGGTAGGAATTATATAACGGATAGTGTATAATATTACTAGATTACATGCCGATGCGTGAATTTTGATTCCTTTTTTATTGTTCGTGCTAATATCCTGGGTAACCGTAATAAACGCTCTGATGTTTGGGTTAAGTTGAACCAATTTTTCCTTGACTCAGAAAAATTTCCGGAGTCGAAACGCTTGTAGTTTTCAACGTGGGCTTATGCTTCTGTAGCAATGGCTATATTCGCATGTGGTTTCTACAACTTTGTGGCGTATGCGTAAATGTACTCATTCAAGAATATGAAAAAATTGCATACTTTTACAAATTTTTGGGAAATTTTTTCTTGAAAACTCTAAGTTTGCTGTTATACATGATAAAGCCTATTCTATCATTCCTATAGATAAGAATCCTCACACAACAACCGCCCCCAGAGAGTAAACAAATGCTTAAAAATCTTTCACTGTCAGGATGGTGGCGCGTGCAACCGTTCCTAAACTATGTTGTTGTCGTGATCCTAATCGCACCCCTAGTAGCAGCATCAGGTAATTCTACTTCAGCGAACCAACTTTTGGTTGCTAATCTCGCTACCGAAAATCAGGATGCGATACCAACGGAAACTGCTCCTGTTGAAAATGTTCACTCGCTTGACGTCACTCAAATATCAAAAGCAGATCGCAACGAACAGTTGACAAAAAAACTAGACTCTCATTCGATGCCTGTAGCTACTGCTCATACGCAAGTAGTATCGGTAGAGCGAATAGAGTCTTCGCGCTTAGACGAGATTCTCTCAGAAGAAGAGGATATACCTGAGGCTGATTTATTGGCAAAAGTTGAACTTGCACCAACTGTAGAGAATGACTCGGTGCCTGAAAAGATTGATGCCAGTCAATTCAATTTAGTACAAAAATTAAGAACAGCGAAAATCCCAACTGAAACAAGAGAAAATATTTCTGTCTCAAAGTCAGTGTATATTGCTAAGGCTTTGAGAGCAGCTAAGATTAACCCAACCCCCTCGGCATCCCAATCACAATCAACGGCAGTACCTGTGGTTGAACAACAGGACGGTGAACAAGCTTCCCAACAAGATCCGATCGGCAGCCCTCATCATATTCCCTGGCAATGGATACAGGCTACTCAAGAGGCTATAGGTTCTAAAGGTGGTTCTGGAGTACGTTACTACCGCAGTGTACCTGTCGTTTCTCCTGATGGTAGGTATGCTATGTACAGTCGCGTGCAACTAGAAGTTAGACCGGAAATGTATAATAGCCGCGTCAGCAGCGTTCTATTTATAGAAGATCGACAAACCCGGCAGTTACAGGTCATAACTTCAACATCTTCTTTAAGCGATCCTTTATTAAAAGTCAACGTATCTTCACCTTCTCCGGATAAACAAGGAAGCATTGGTGTCTTAGTTCCTGTGAGTTGGTCGGAAAAGGGCGAACGCTTTTTAGCACGCAAGTTTGAAGGGTTAATGAACTCCTCCGATGCGACAGATCGCGCTGTGATTTGGGATCGGCAAAACAATAATACTAATACTGTTTCTCCAAATGAGGGAGAAAACGATGGTGAAAAGATTGCAATCTTGTTAGGTTGGAGTAAAACTCAACCCAATTGTGTGCTGTTTCGGACTGGCGAAATAGGTAGTGAAAAATGGCCATTAATGGCAGTTACGGATGATGGCAAGACTGTCGCAGCAAACGCTGTCGATCAACCAATTACCTTTGGTGAAAAAGCTAAAGAAGTTTGGGAGAATCCACCCGTTGCTTATCGGTAGGTTGTTAACTAGCAGTTAGCAGTCAGAATAGTGCCTTGCCCCCGACTTCGTAAAAGTTTTCGGGGGTTTATAGTTCTCTACTACACACGGTTTTAAGCAACACATATTTTACTTTTGAGCAGAACATAATTGTTAGCAAATTGGGCAAAATAAATTAGAACACAAGTGCGGGAGCAATACTGCAAGGGAAGAGCGAAATTTATCTGTTAAGGCAAGCAGTTCTTGTGCAGGGGAGGAAAAAACGGCAAAACCTACGCAGTATTGAGTGAAGGAGGCTAAACAACATTGTCTATTAATGATTGATTGAGTCACATACAAAATATTTTTATCCATATCTAACTTTCATCCCTATGAAAAGCTTGGTATATAAGCGTAGATTTTTTTGTAAGTGATACAAGTGAGAATTATGTATAACTATTATCAATTCCTCTCCTTAATATGTCAGACCCTAACATTGGTCGCTCACTCGTCAAACGTTACCAGATCCAGGAGTTAATCGGTACTGGAGCAATGGGTCGAGTTTACCGTGCTAATGACACTTTGTTGGGAGGCGTACCTGTTGCTATTAAGTTTCTCTCTCTATCACTTCAAAATCAAAAGACGGGGGTACAGCAACGCTTTGAGCGGGAAGCAAAAACCTGTGCTTTACTTGGGCAAAAAAGTATCCATATTGTTCGAGTCATGGACTATGGTGTGGACGAGCATGATATCCCGTTTTATGTCATGGAATATCTTGAAGGAACAAGCTTAAGTAACATCATCCGCAAACAACATTTGTCTGTTGCTAGATTCTTGAGTATGGCTCGTCAAATCTGTCTGGGGTTACAGTGTGCTCATGATGGCATCCTAGTTGGTGACAAAATTTACTCGATCATTCACCGTGACATTAAGCCCAGCAATATGATAGCGATTATTGACCCCAGTTTCGGGGAGTTAGTCAAAATTCTAGATTTTGGCATCGCTAAATTGTTGGAGTTAGATGAAAACAGTACTCACTATTATTTGGGTACTTTGGCTTATTCTTCTCCTGAACAGATGGAGGGCAAAGAACTAGACAACCGTTCCGATATTTATAGTTTAGGCGTATTGATGTTTGAGATGCTTACGGGGAAAATGCCTCTGGTTGTCACAACTCACTCTTTTGGAGCTTGGTATAAAGTACATCACTATCAAACACCGCGTTCTTTTGCTGAGGTTGATCCTGCACTCAACACTCCCAAGGAAGTGGAAGATTTGGTGATGAGTTGTCTGGCAAAGTCACCAAGCGATCGACTTCAGAATGTTGGTGAAATCCTCAAGGTTTTAGCATCTTTAGAGCAGCGTTACACTATACAAAGCACTCATGTGGCTCCGGGCATCAAGAATGCTCAAGCTGAGTTCGGGCAGAAGACAAAAGTCGATTTACTCGCACCTGTTTCCAACGATGAAATTGCACGAGCTTTTTCCTGGCCTCAAAATAAACCGATTGCGAATATTGTTTTTCCCCAAGCCATCAGTGCTTATGGAGAACTCTCTGCCGCCTTATGGGTGATGTTACCGCAAGAGGAAATTAACAAGCGTTTAATCTGTACTCGCTACAATCAATTTCTTTTTATTATGAGTCCCCATCCCATGTTACTGTGGATTACCTTAATCTACAATCGTCAACATGGTGCTAAATGGTTGCCTTACTACCTCGACCTCAAAACTAGTATCGGTCAACAAATAGCCCGCTTGCTCGGACAAACTGGCTATTACCGCGTGTTATTCTTTGCACAGGAAGATCCAAGTCGCTGTACTCTCATCCAACTTTCAAGTATTGCCTTTGCCCAACGCCAACGACTACAACAGTGGGTGATTATGAGTAATACATTGGTATCCACTGCCGATCCTCAAGTTACTAAAAATTCACTTAAAGTTGAATACGAAAAAATCAAGCTCCAAATTCTGGCAAAGCTACAATCCATTGACACGGAAACTTCATTCGATCTTTCCCACTGAGGCAAAATAGTACAGCCGACTTTTTATTAAATATTGTAAAGATCGTGTTCTGAAAGCCAAAAATCCAGGTATAAGAAATATAAATAGATAAAATAAAGTAGCAAGACTCCTACTGAGTGAAAGCTATACCAATATTTATCCATAGCAATGGTGATATTAAGGTAGCAATGTCTTAATAATATTCGTTGCTTTAGATTGGAGACTCTCAATTAGAGAACCTTACGTTTTCTTAAAAAATAAGTATGAGAGTGTTTTTTACGCTAAAAGTGAGCGGAAAAGTCAAATTTGACGAAATCAACATAATATTATGGTTTTGACTTGAAAAGCAGCATAAGTTATAAATATACTTGGGTATGCACCCAGATATTTCGACAACACAAGAGTTAATTTTCTCATGTTTCGTTTCTCTATCAAAGTTGACGCCCCGACATCCCCGGCTTTTTTCCTCCTTGGAACCGAGCGAGAGAAGGAGGTCGCCCCCAGCGACACTTAAACTCTATGCCCACATCGAACCTGAATCTAAGCCCCACTGATGCTTGAGAAGCTCTTTGTAAGTTGCTTCACGCACAACCATTTGCTCATAAAGCTTGACTAAAAAGTCTTTAGCTTGTTCAGGACTCATACTCTGCACTTGAGTGGAAAATGAACGGATGCTGAATTGCTGCTCTAGGGTTAGTTCAATTGGTTGATCCATAGTTAACTCCGGAAAATAAGGATTCAATACGATTTAACTCACAGAACGCCTAAAAGGGTAGTTACTGTTTCCTATATCTAACATTAGTACCTCTGTATTACGAAAGATAACAATTGTCAGACAAGTTGCCCATATCCTTATAGGTATTTTTCGACAAAGCAGATAGCTTACTTGTAAGCCATCTGATATATACCCCGCATCCACCGAGATGAATTTCGGAAAAAATGAGGGTTAAATTAGGCGACGAGGAAGAAAAAATTCTGTCCTGTCCCCCTGTTTCCTTTTACTTTCCCACAAAGTTGTGGGAATATCAGGGAGTATTCATAGATTATATTCCCTCTACATGATTATGTGCAAGATGTCAAGCACATAATTATGAAGTTTAGCTTCCTCGTCGTTACAACTTTGGAAGCTAAAAATATTTGTATCAAGTTGTGATCAATAAAAAAGCTCAGGTTGAACAAATTGCTGAGTAGATATACTGGAATTGGTTCGTTTCGGAACGGGGAATGAGGACTGAAAATTTTGATCAGCCCTTCGGGCAAGGCAGCTATGAGTCACGGGCAGAGGGCAGAGGGCAGAAGAAATAAGTAATCTTTTATACGTATTTAGACTCTGTTCTCTGTCCTGCTTTGCTCAAAGCGGCTCTGTGTCCCCACCATACCGCAGATTCGTGGTCTTCAATCAATGGGAGTTCAAGCCCTCATTGTATTGTCTTCTACCTCCAGCATAGCTGCCTCCAGCACAGCTGCCTTTCATTTTAATTCCCCGACTCCCCACTCCAAAACGAACCATTCATTCAAGTGCAATAATAACGACAGTAATGTTGTCGTGACCACCTTCCTCTTTCGCCGCCTCAATCAGCGAAATAGCTGCTTTATCGATAGGAGGGTATTCTTGGAGGTAGGAAGCAATCTTTTTATCGGCAAGTTCTTCTGTCAAACCGTCACTACAGAGCAGTAAGCGATCGCCAAGTTTTATGTCTAATGGTTTTACATCTATATGCTGCAAATCTTCACGTCCCAAACAGCGTGATAACACATGGCGAAAGGGATGCGTTCTTGCTTCATCCGGTGTAATATCACCCATTTTGATCGCCCGTGCTACCCAGGTATGATCTTCTGTTAACTGCTCTAAATGCGACTCCCGCAAGCGGTACAGGCGAGAATCTCCAACATGAGCGCACCAAGGCGGTTCTCCAGAGCCAAAAACCACCACAACTACCGTTGTTCCCATATCAGAACGTTCGGGGTGATTTGCCTGATCGAGCAAAATGGCTTTATTTGCCTCCCATAAGGCTTCTTCCAACAAAATTTCTGGAGATGTAGAGGAATTCCAATTTGTATTCAAGTACTCCTGAATTTTCTGAGTCGCGATTTGACTTGCTTGCTCGCCGCCTGCATGCCCCCCCATACCGTCAGCAACTATAAAAAATCGCCCCTTTAAATCGATATAGAAATTATCTTGGTTATTAGCACGAATAAGTCCCGGATCACTTTTGCCGATAAAGTTAAGTTTCATATAGTTTCTACAACAATTTAAGACATACGGTCATAGCGGTCGAGGCGCAGAAGCAGTCGAAACAGTAGCCATGATAAAGCTACCGCGATTAAACCAGCTGATACAGCCAACCACACATAATGACTCACCAATAAAATCGTAGCGGAAAGTGTAAAACCACTGATGATAACTGCGTAAGTTATTCCTATCTGAATATTACTCTGCCGCCGTAGCAGGCGCTCTGTTTCTATAGATCGAACCCGCACGCGTAGATCTCCCCGCTCTAGTTTTTCTAGTGTATCTTCTACCCTACGTGGTAGTCCAAATGCGGTACTACTTACCTGAACTGCTTGACGACTCAATTCATTGAGAAAGCTATTGCCATCATTACCATTCATAGAGGTCATAAGCTGCATTGCATACGGTTGAGCAACTTCCATAAAGTTAAATTCTGGATCTAACCCTTTGCCTACTCCCTCCAACGTCGAAAAAGCTCGCATGACGAAAGTGAAAGTAGCTGGAAATCTAAATGGCTGATTATAAGCGATTTCGTAAAGATCGTCACTAATGGCAGCGATCGACTGGTTCTCAAAAGACTTATCCATAAAATTATCCAGCATATACTGGACAGAACGCCGCACTGGTCCCATATCTTCTACAGGTGCGATCGCTCCTAAATCGATCAGAGATTGAACAACGCGATCGCCATCTTTGGAAGCAACGCCAAACATCGTTTCCATGAGTTGTTCACGAACATTAGAATTAATCCGCCCCATCATGCCAAAATCGTAGAATATCAAAGCACCTTCGGGGCTGACAGCAATATTACCAGGGTGGGGGTCAGCGTGGAAAAAGCCATTATCAAGCAGTTGATGCAGATAGGCTTGTGCGCCTTGACGAGCAAGGACTTTCCGATCCAAACCCGCTGCTTCGATAGCTTCGTATTGACTAATTTTAATGCCGGGTAGATATTCCAGTGTGACAACTCGTGACGAAGTGTAACGCCAGTAAACACGCGGTACTTTCACCCAATCATAAATGCGAAAGTTACGGCGGAAAGTATCAGCATTGCGACCTTCACTGAGATAGTCAATTTCTTCCCAAAGAATACGACAGCACTCTTCATAGACTCCTAGCCAATCTCGCCCGCGTCCCCATTTTGGATGGTTTTGAAAGTAGCGAGTAATACCCTTAAGAATTTGAAGGTCGATTTCAAAGAGCTTCTTCAAGCCAGGGCGTTGCACCTTGACAACAACTGCTTCTCCGGAATGCAAAACAGCTTTGTGTACTTGCCCCAAACTGGCAGCCGCTAGGGGAATTGGATCAAAACTCTCAAAAAGCTCGGGGATTTTTTTGCCTAATTCAAGCTCAATAATTGCTTCGACTTGTTCGTAGCTAAATGCGGGTACTTTGTCTTGGAGCTTTGCCAGTTCTTCCACATATTCGCTGGGGAATAAATCAGCACGCGTAGAGAACAATTGCCCAACTTTAATAAAAGTTGGACCCAATTCCAAGAGGGTATTGCGAATCCAGACTGCAGTTGAACTACGTCTTGTAGCCTTTTTAGCTTCGGTTACTCCACCTGGGTAACTCCAAGATTTATTGTAAAGCCAAAGCCGGAACAACAAAGCCCAGACAAAAAACCAAATGTCCAAAAACCGCCGTCTGCGAGAGTATTTTTCGCGGTTCCAACGGTATGCCTTATCTATATAACTCTTTTCCATATGCCTTGAGTACCGCTGGTTATCACCGAGTCAGCAGAATGTAAAGACACTCTTGATTCCTAAAGTGTGTGCATTGCTAATTGCGCTTCAGTTAACAGAATTACTGCGATAACGTTGCAATTCTGTACGTAATAGGGCAATTTCTGCTCGCAACTCATCAATGATTGCTTGGGTATCGCCTGAACCTGTTTGCCCGTAACCTGTCGTCGTGCTAGCAGTAGCACCTACAGCGTCAGCAGCCCGACTTGCTCGTTCTGTCACTTCTTCTGTAAAAGAGCGCATCTGCTCTCTAGCTTCAGCATCCCATTTACCAAGTTCACTAAGAGCATCCGTCAAAGCATACTCCAACTTCTCAGTGACAACTTCACCTAACGCCCTGCCCACGAAAAATGCTTGCAAAAGAGGGTTACTCATAAATTTTTGTTACGTTTATCCGCAAGAAGATTATAACTTGCCTGTCTACTTTACGGCTTCTGCTTCAATACATGATTAATAAGTTAAAGCCAAGATCCGCATTCCTCAGCCATACAATCAAGCAAATAAACGTTTAACCTAAGTCCCATTAGGCAATTAGAACAAAAACAAATAGAGTAGGGGCGATCTTCGAGTCTTCTCACTCGGGGAGACGCTACGCGAACGAGCGTCACGGTGAGACAGCCCTTCGGGTTTCCCTCCGTAGGGGACTGTAAACCCGAAGGGCTGTTCGCCCTTACAGGATATTTGATGTGTAGCGAAGTTTTAGAGAATTGGTATCAATCAATAATCCTATTATACGTCATGTTTACCCTGAGCGATCGCACTTTACAATTGAGAAGAGCAGTTGTACCGCAAATGCTGCGATCGTCCTCAGGTGCAATAGCGTTCGGTTAAGAGTTATTCATGGGTAATAGAGACTTTCCAAACAACGTCTTCATTACAAGCATGTCCTGCTTTTATCCAGATATCGCACATGCCTGTAAATAATTGTACGGAGGAAGTTGTGGTTTTGAATCATTTAGGATTACTATAAATTGCCCAAGGATAACGATGTTTACCAGAATTGATGAAATACTTCCCAAAGTATTTAAGATCTCCGTTTCTACAAACAAGCAATTTGTCTTTAGTCAGTTTCTCATCTTAGATGAGTTTCCTATGCTCATTCACACCGGACACTCGAAATGGTTCAATGCTATTTATGAGCTAGTATCATCAGTATGTAATCCGACTGAAATCCGTTACATAGCCTTTTGTCACCTTGAAGCCGATGAATGTGGAGCGTTAAATCAATGGCTGGAAGTGGCAAGAGAAGCTGTTCCTCTGGTGAGTCCACTAAATCGAGCCAATATTGACGATATTGCGATCCGAAAAGTCCACGTTCTAAAGAATAACGAAAGCATTTCCTTAGGAGCGAAGAACATTACCCTAATCGAGACGCCTCACTTCCCACATGGTTGGGAAGGATGTTTATTCTACGAACCACAAGATTGTGTGCTCTTCTGCTCCGACTTGGCGGCTCACAAAGGTCATTTTGACACACCACTCACCAATGAGGATTTAACAGACTCCGTCATCAAGTTTCAGCGTCAGCTAGGATTTATGGTAGAAGGAAAGACATTTACTCGCGGAATCGAAGCGATCAAGAAGTTTCCTATTAAATACCTTGCGACAATGCACGGTTCAGTTATCTACGGAGACAGCATCTTGAAAATGCTCCACGAACTCCAAGTCAATTTTGGAATTCCAGAAACTGCCTGAGCCAATCATATTTTAGGCACTGTTGTCTCAAAAACTTTTCGCTATCCTTCTCGATTCTTCTCTTTAAATTCTTGAATCATATTTAACAGTTTTGCCGATGCCTCTGGGTCACTGTTAAATTTTTCTGGTAATGTTGAAAGCACTGCTACTAAAACTTGGTATGCCTCATTCTCAGTTATTTCTGGAGCTTGGGATTGAATATATTTAGCGAAGTTTATGACTTCACGCATGACGCTCTCCAACAAGGCATTCATTTCATTAGATACGTATGTTGTTCCTGTCGCAGTACTAACGTACGCACTGTCATCTTCATTAAGTTGGATAAATGTGTTTGATTGTTCACTCATTTTTATTCTTCAGTACCTTTGAGTTTCCCCTACTTAAAATCAATATCGTTCAGGCTTCTCTGTAGTTGTACTCTCGTTCAATGTAACCATGATGACTTTCTTCGTAGTCGATTTGTCAAAGTTTGTACTTAAAATTATTAAATATTTACATCTAGTAGAAACACTGAGTACCAAATTTTAAAACACCCCAATGTCAGTCGTCTGGGCTTGGGAAACCCGCTTACAGCCTTGCCTTGTCTTTCTTTACAGTGCGCTCAAGCACTACGTGTAGCCTCTTCCCAAGATCCAGTACGTTTGAGAAAAGGTGAGTAATCAGGAGCAGAGTAACGCAGTGGCAAGCTACCTTCAACTCGATATCCCTCAGAAATCTGGAAGCGAATCAGCCGTTCGGCACCAACGAAGGCACGTACTTCATCTCCTTCCCAAATCACATCGGCTGTACCTGTCAAGTAAAGTAGATTGCCTTTGACGAAGTCAATGAAAAGTAACCCAGCACGGGGATTGAGTAGCAGATTGCCAATAGTATTGAACATAAAGTTGCCGACGAAATCGGGAAAGGTGAGGGTGCGATCGTCATCAACACGCACAAAACCAGGCTTGCCGCCACGATGTGAGACATCAACTCCTTCTTCTGCTTTAGCCTCATCTCCACGGAATGCAGTTGCAATAAAAAAGGTGTCTGAGGCAGAGATGATCGAGCGTTCTGGCTCTTGAAAACTCAAGATTCTATACACTGGCTTAGGCATAGCAAGATTTTCTACACCGTCAGTCAGTTCAAACATCCGTGCTTGGATGTATTGGGGACAGTTACCGAAGCTTTGGTTAACTTGAACAGCAAAGCCATCTGGATTGTTTGCCGTAACTATTCCATTCAAGCGATTGCGGCGACGCGTGTGTAGTTCAATTCCCAGCAAGCCAATGTCAACTCCATCCGCAAGTGTCTCCGATAGCGGATCGCCAAACAACGGTTTGGAAGCTACATGTAGAGTGCGATCGTCAGGTGTGGAGAGGAAGCCGGGATTCCCAACTAAAAGTGAAGCCCACGGGCAACCTCGTGCATCAACTGTTCCGGCTACCAGGAAAGGGAGTTGAGCGTAAAACTGCCGATGTTGCTCTATGAGATAATCGCGGATAAAGCGTCTTCCTTGCTGATCTATTTTTTTTCGGACACCTAATCGTTCTTGAATCGCAATTTCACCCATGTGGAAAGGTGATTCGGCTCGTAACCATCCTGTGTCTGTCATAGTTTTAATCAGAAGTGGGGGCAATACGGTTCGGTTAAGGAATTGATCTATTGAGGCAGGCAGGGGGGCAGGGGAAGTAGAGAGGCAGGGGGGAAAGAGTTGATAGACAATTAGTCTTTTCCTCCCCTGCTCCCCTTGCTCCCCCTGCTCCCGAAGCTTATCCGAACCGTATTGGGAGTGGGGGTGCGAGTTAGGCTTCCTCGTCCCCCGTGTTCTCTATAGTGTAGTATTTATAGGTACTTCAATTCCAGGCATTCCGACAAAGCCGGGAAGCTTTTTGATACGCTCTATCCAGGCAAGAATGTTAGAGTAGTTATCTAAAGAGATTTTGCCCTCAGGTGCTAGAGCTATGTACGGAAAAGCCGCAATATCTGCGATTGTGGGACGGTTTAATTCCAGCCATTCTCGATTAGCCAAATGCTGATCGACTTGAGTGAGAATAAACTCTGATTTTTGGTTGATCCAATCCAGGTTAACACCAGTTGCACCAAACTTGTGATATCGACGGGCGAACTCCGGTCCTTGGCGGATTTCACCCGCCGATGTGGACAGCCAACGCACCACGCGACTCATTGGTTCTGCATCTAGTGGAAACCAGGTGTCACCTCCATAACGACGAGCTAAATACACCAAAATTGCTTGAGCGTCTGGAAGCACCATCGTATCATCTACCAATACAGGAATTTGACCAAGGGGATTGATTGCCAGGAATTCAGGAGACTTATTTTCGCCCTTACGAGGATTGATGTCTACCCATTCGTAATCCATTCCCAACAAACAGAGCAACAGTTTTGCTTTGTAGCTGTTGCCAGATATTTCCGTACCGTAAAGTTTAATCATTTTATTATCCTCTAGCAGTTTAGTAATAGCGGCGATCGCTTTCCAAAATCGCAATGTCGTTGATTGAGGCATCTCGTCGCCGCATCAATCCGGAGTCGTCGAAATCCCAATGTTCGTTACCGTGGCTTCTATACCACTGCCCAGCTACGTCATGCCATTCATACTCAAAGCGCACGGAAATGCGGTTATCAGTAAAACACCACAGTTCCTTCATCAGTCGGTAGTCAAGTTCTTTAGCCCACTTGCGGCTTAAGAAAGCCTCAATTTGCTCGCGCCCCTCAAAAAATTCGTCACGGTTGCGCCACTGCGAGTCCTCTGTATAGGCAAGCGCAACACGTTGTGGATCGCGTGTGTTCCAGGTATTTTCGGCAGCTTTTACCTTAGCGAGGGCAGTCTCGCGGGTGAAGGGTGGGCGGATGGAAGTCGGACTAGGGGGAATCACGGTCATAAGAGTCTCCTATGTATCTGTTTACTTTGCTGACCAAAGCAGTCATGAGTATAGAAGGCATTGCGTGTGCAACGGTATTCTGTTTGCATCGTGATTAACTTTGACTTTTTGGGTTGCCAATGATAATTTTAAAGTAAGCGATCGCTTAGTAACACAATGGCTGTTCGAGGGGAAGAAATCTCAGGCTTGCATTTTTCAGCATGTGGGATAAATGATTATACTGGAGGCGATCGCAGTAGTCTTTGAAAGCTCCCAGTTATGCAACGCCCAGCCTTTGCTATCTTTGCTCAGCAGTACCTAAAAGCTTTGCTTAGTGATTATGGAAATGTTTATCTTAACGAACCTATTCCTCGCGATCCAAAGCTAAGAATCTATAAACATCCCTCTCGATCTAACTGGGGAACTGAGTACCTTAGTGCACTCACTGCTCAACTAGCTCACGTGATGATTGCCAGCGAGGTTATTGGAGAAGCCGAGCTGGTTGATGTTTTGTTTGAACCAAAAGTAGAGAAATCAAGAACATCTTTAGGGCTATTAGGAGAACTTGTAGGCTCGCCGTGTATTATTGAAATCCTGCGCCACGCACCCAATGAATGGGACTTACGAACCTGCATACGCCATTGGTTGGCTTGGAACGCTGAAGCTGCCGGCAGCATCATTCCTTGCGATGAAAACTCGGTTCATACAGATGAACAGGAAAATGATCAGCTAGAGGATGTTGATAAAATGCTACTTATAATTACGCCCTCCATCACCCCTCAACATCTTCAAGGATTTGGAGCAAAGGCATCTGTCATCAATATTCCAGGTGTTTACTCATTCCCTCCTGCTTGGTGTACAACTATTATTGTGACGAGCGAACTTAATTTAGATGCTTCAACCCTCTGGCTGAGAATTCTGGGACGGGGACGCACTCAAAGAGCGGCGATTATGGAATTGCTCGCACTAGATGTTGAGCATCCGCATCGCACTGCTGTTGGGCAACAGTTACGGCAATGGCATCGGCTTTTATTACTTGGTCAAATGGGAAAAGAATGTAAACGACTAATGCAAACATTAGAAGATTTTTGATGGGTTTCCTTGAGCTTACAGTCGTGCGATCGCATTTCAACTTGATGTGAACAATTACTCCTATCTCACAGCAAGTGTTCTGGTAAAATCTTTTCAAGTATTATTTCGTATATTTTAATACATTATATTGTCTCAATATAGTGATAGATCTTGTGTTTAAAGTTCCTACAAAACAAAGACATAATCCTACAGGCACTATTTTGCATCACGAGATCGGAGATGTTCTCGAGTTACCAGGAGTGGATAAAGATACAGCGCTCTCAAAGTGTTGTGGTTCACCCAATTGAGAAGCGATATAGTGTTCCTATCTCAGACATCCCCTCAAGAGGAGCGTAGCTTACCGGATGGTAACCGATATGCTCAAATTCCTCCCTTTTATAGTCAATAGGACTTACGCTCACTCTACGAATACAAGAGCGCTCTTGGCGCGGCAGTTCAATGCATTAAGCTTTTCGGCTATTTTTGCGTAAGTCCTGGTCAATATTGAGAATTCACAGTAGATTCAATAAGTAAGGGCGAAAGGTTGTTCGTCCCTACCAAGGATTTCAACGAACGGCTTTAAGGGTGTCGTAAAGTAGCTTGTATCGCTTGAAACCAGTTTCATACACAGCATTTGCTTGTGGTTGTATCACATTGCCATCCGGCGCGAAAATTTTGAGAGCAGCTTCTAAGTTGGGATAGGCACCAACTCCCACCATCGCCAGAATAGCGGCTCCGTAAGCTGCTCCAACTTCTGTGGCAGTCATGAGTTCTGTTTGCAAAACACTTGCTAAAATTTGTAACCAAAAGTGAGAGCGTGCGCCGCCACCTGTTGCTAAGAGTTGATGAACCGGAGCGATCGCACCAATAACTTCCAACGTTTCTCGCAAGCTGAATGCAACTCCTTCTAAAATAGCACGAGTTATATCTGCTGGCGTATGAGCTAGTGAGAGATTGACTAAGGCACCCCGAGTATCTGGATCGAGGTGGGGACTGCGCTCTCCTGATAAGTGTGGCAGAAATAAAACACCACGAGCACCGGGCTGCGATCGCTCTGCCATCTCCATCAAATCTGTGTATGATGTCTGCGGTGCAAAGGTGTCTCGATACCAACGCAGAGAACCACCTGCCGCCAGCGTCACTCCTAGCAGATGATAGCCACCATCCACATGGCAGAACAAATGCACTCTACCTTCTGAATCGGGAATCGGGCGATCACACGGTACAAAGATAACTCCTGATGTGCCAATACTTAAACTACCCTGGTTGAGGTTGGTTCTGGAGATACCTAAAGCGATCGCTGCTGCCGCATTGTCACCTCCGCCTGCCACTACAGGTAATCCGACAGGTAATCCCACGCGAGTAGCTATTTCTGATTTTAGGCGTCCAGCGATCGCGCTAGATAAGATGATTGGGGGGAACAACGCTGGGTTAAGATTGAGAGCATGGAGAATTTCTGTATCCCATTGCTGATGAGCCAAGTTCAAACACCCGACACCAGATGCATCCGATGGTTCCGTCACAGACTCGCCAGTTAACACATATCCCAGGTAATCTTTTGGCAAAAGAATCTGCCACAGCCGAGCATAAGCTTGTGGTTCTTCAGTTCTCAACCATAAAAGCTTCGGCAGTTGAAAACCCGTAATTGCTGGATTTCCCGTGCGCTGGATCAACTCCTGACGAGGAATCGTGGCTTCAATCTCAGCAACAGCTTTACCCGTGCGTTGATCATTCCACAAAATTGCCGCTCTTATCGCTTTCCCCTCTGCGTCGAGGGGAACCATGCCATGCATTTGTCCAGATAAGCCTAGAGCGATCGCGCGGTGTTTGTCTAGCTGTTGAGTCACATCAAACAGAGCTTGCAAACTTGCTTCTACCCAATCTTCGGAATTCTGTTCTGTCCAACCGGGTTGTGGAGTTAATAGGGGATAACTTCTCGTTGCTTGTGCTATAATCCCCCCTTGCAGATCAACAGCGAGTACCCGTACTCCTCCTGTACCCAAGTCTAAGCCTATCACGATGTCACTCAAGTGTCCCTCCCAAATTCTCAATCCGATAACGAAAATTTTAAAAACAATCTCTTTATGCTGATAGACCAATACGACAGATATACTGTATCCAATGGTATAATATAATTAGTGTTTTAAGTAACTTGATTCCGATAAATGACTACAGAAATTACAGAGCAGCAAAAATTTAAGTTTGAAATATTTAAGCTAGAATATGAACAGGCTGCACAACGTTATGAGAATATTTACAAAGCTCTTTGGCAAATTTTCTCATATATGGCTGCATTAACAGCTGCTATTCTTGCTTTCGCAAGCCGTAATATTCCATTATTAATTGTTGCAATAATTGCCCCATTACCTCTATTTTTCTGGTTTTTTGCTATTTTTTTACCTATGGATGGCTATGGACAGCAAATTAGAAAAAGGTTATCTGATATAGAAAATCATTTAAATCAAGAGTTACGTA
>JAQYWO010000118.1 GCA_029379215.1 Rhizonema sp. PD37 | reverse complement strand
GTTTGACAGTTTGTCTTTTGACAAAAGGAACAACTTAGTTTATTCAAGCAATTGTTTTGATTTTTTGATATTTCAAATGATAGAAGAAGATGCTGAATATGCTTTAGAAATTAGTTTGGCTAGTCTAATGTGACGAAAATAAAGCAACCATTTTGAATTGCTAGACAGCCTCCAAGGTAAGCTTTTAAATTTTAACTCTGTGCATCAGTACTAGTCATAGTGACATTTGTATCTTTAGCATCATCTGTAGAATATAGATAATTAAAAGCACCTTTTTCATTGAGAACATGGGCACGCAAGAACAGTCCACTCCAACGAGCGATAGTTTCAATGGCTAGATCTTGAGCTATTGTAGGTATATTCCTATCTGGACCAGAATCTGGGGGATTGTTAATATTTGTGATGCTGTAGTGATTAGCACCACAAATGGTGATGAATGATTTGGGACCGTGAATTTTTTCGTAGGTTGCCTTTGCTTTATCAATAGTGTTAATGCTATCGAGATCTCCGTGTAATAAAGCAATTGGAATACCTGAATTATTGATGGGGACGAACTCCTGAGTTAATATATTCTGTAAAAAAGAACCAAAAAATGCTCCGGCAAGCAGTTCTGCCGGTCGGTTGAACGAGTCATCACACGAAAAGGGAAGGGAGACGTTTGCGATCGCAGATAATCCAGTGTAGCCTCCTGCAGAGTGACCAAGTAAGCCGAGTTTTTGCATGTCTATAACGCCGCATACAGGCGAAGTAGGATCTAAGTTTTCTGTCTTCATTTGTGACAAAACAGCGTTGATTTGTGAGGGTTCAGGTAAAAGTCCTTCAAATCTAAATTGTGGAATACTTCTTGTATGATTGGGCACAACTACCACAAATCCATAGCGAGCTACTAAACTGGCATATGTGGAGTAATTTGATTTATCAACCTTTGCACCAGGCAATAACAATGCTATTGGCAACGAGTCATTCCCAGTTTTTAAATTGGATAGATTAGGGTAGTAGATATCGGCTAAATCATTGTTAGCTGCAATGGTTATCTTGTAGCTTGCAGCATCATCAAACAACGGAGTATCATTAAAAGTTGCAAAAGAAGAAGTTTTCCTTATATCGCTTATGGCGACTAAAGCTGTATTTTGGTCATCCTTAGGAGTGCGATCGCTCTGACTAATTTGCATTAATAGTGCCTGTATATAGAGGTTTATTGTACAATAACTTTAGAAATAAAAGTTACTTAATTTTAATGGCTAAGGCAATTCCGGCAATGTACGAAAACGGTGTTTTGCGTCCTCTGGTTCCAGTAGATTTGTCTGAACACCAAACTGTTTGGCTGCAAGTTTTGCCTGAACAAACTATGACTGAACTTCTGCTTTTGCTTTAACCTCTCTACAAGTCTGGTTTACTTACACCTCCTACTCCCTCTAATGCAGAACCGATTTCTGATGGAGATTTCGCAGCAATGGTACAGTCTATTCATGTTGATGGTCAATTACTGTCAGAAACAATTATTGAGAACCGATGTGAGTGGTAACAGCATACTTTTTATATAAATGGATTCAATGTATATATACCACAACCGTCGAAATCTTTAATATTTCTAGTAATAAGGGCTAAAGAATATATTTTACTGTTGCTGCAATAAGTAGATCAGCTTGTGATCGCCGTTTACCTTGAGTCCTCAGAAAGCCTCTCAACTCACCCGAACACTTTGCAATTTCTGAGGTGATAGGAAGAATTTGACAGTGAGTTGTAAGAAAGTTTTTAAACCAGTTTTGGATTCTAGGATTAGGCTTTGCTGTTAAACCATAATAAATTTCCTCAATTGTAATCACACTTAAGTTGAGAGATGTCACAGTGTCGCTTTATGTTATCACCCCTAAATTTGGAATTGGGCGAGTTAACTCACTCATAATATTCGTATCACAAAGATTACTCATCCTAGTCTTCAGTAAAAGGATTGTCGCGATTGCTTCGTAGTGGAATCTCTAAGCTATAATTTTCTTCGGTACATAACTGCTGAAGTTCTTTAAAGGCTTGAGCTAGAGATGTTTTCGCAACTTCTTTAGGTCGCCAGGTTAAAAATTCATAGAAAAGCTCAGGATCTACAATTGCAGCTACTAATTCCTCTTCTGTGTAGATTAGCTGAGGTTCAAGACTAGTCGCATTAATTATTGAGGGTAACTGTTTTTGGACTTCTTCAAGTGTCCATTTCATTCTAAAAATCTCCAAGGTTTATAAGCATTTAATATAGAGACTTTTCTCATTTTCTCACACGAAAAAATTGTCTGCACAACTTATTTAAGCCAAGTGGGTAAAATCTTGCACCAAGCAGATCGCGGATTTTTGCCGATGTTGACAACGTAGACGGTTTGAGAATGTACAGCACCGCATGAAATATGTTGTCAATTGTATGACTAATGTGAGACGGGAAGTCAACTTCTGTCTAAGAACAAGCGATCACGCTTCACATGCACTCTGGTTTATGTATCAAAGATGCACTGTTGCCAAATTCAGATCAGGGACTTATGAAATAATTACAGAGTACTGTATTTCAGCACCTGCCGACATTGCTATGGCTATCAAAACTGTACCCACTCAACCGTTTAACGACCAAAAACCTGGTACATCCGGGCTGCGAAAGAAGGTTACTGTCTTCCAGAAACCTCATTATTTAGAAAATTTTGTTCAATCTATCTTTGACAGCTTACAAGGATATAAAGGGCAAACTCTGGTTGTGGGTGGCGATGGTCGCTACTACAATCGCCAAGCAATTCAAATTATCCTGAAAATGGCTGCAGCAAGCGGCTTTGGTCGGGTGATGGTTGGTCAGTTTGGTATTCTGTCCACCCCAGCAACTTCTTGTATTATTCGTAAATACAAGAGCTTTGGTGGGATTATCCTATCTGCGAGTCATAATCCTGGTGGTCCAGATGGTGACTTTGGCATAAAATATAACATTAGTAATGGTGGACCTGCTCCGGAAAAGGTGACGGATGCTATTTATGCTTCTAGCCTTGCCCTTAATAGCTATAAAATTCTTGAAGCTCCTGATGTTGATCTAGACAAATTAGGAGAGTCTCAGCTAGATAACATGGTGGTAGAAGTTATTGATTGCGTGGCGGATTACGCAGAACTCATGGAGTCCCTGTTTGATTTTAACAGCATCCGCCAACTTCTGACTAACGGTCACTTCCGCATGTGTATGGACTCACTACACGCCGTTACGGGTTCCTATGCTCATAATATTTTTGAAGAACGTTTGGGCGCACCAAAGAACACGGTTATTAATGGGACACCCTTAGAAGATTTTGGCGGTGGACATCCTGATCCAAACTTGGTTTATGCTCATCAACTCGTGGAAATCTTATTTGGAGAGAACGCACCTGACTTTGGTGCCGCTTCAGATGGGGATGGCGATCGCAACATGATTCTAGGTCGTCATTTCTTCGTGACTCCCAGCGATAGTCTAGCAATATTAGCAGCTAATGCTAAATTAGCTCCTGGTTATAGCTCAGGGCTTTCTGGTATAGCACGTTCGATGCCCACAAGTCAAGCACCAGATCGGGTAGCCGCACAATTAGGTATTGAATGTTATGAAACTCCCACAGGCTGGAAGTTTTTCGGGAATTTGCTAGACGCGGATAAAGCGACTCTCTGTGGTGAAGAAAGCTTCGGTACGGGTTCCAACCATATCCGAGAAAAAGATGGACTGTGGGCAGTGTTGTTTTGGTTAAATATCTTAGCAGTGCGACAACAGTCTGTTGAGGAGATTGTGAAAGAACACTGGCAAACTTATGGACGCAACTACTACTCCCGTCATGACTATGAAGAAGTTGCAAGCGATCGCGCTAACACTTTGATCGAAAATCTGCGTTCCGCCATGCCGAGTTTAAAAGGCAAGCAGTTTGGTTCATATGAGGTGGAGTACAGTGATGACTTTAGCTACACCGATCCTATTGATGGTAGTATTAGCCAGAAGCAGGGCGTAAGGATTGGCTTCACTGATGGTTCGCGGATTGTTTTCCGTCTATCCGGTACGGGCACTCAAGGTGCAACAGTGAGGATATATCTGGAAAGTTACGAACCCGATCCGGCAAAACATAACCTCGATCCTCAAGATGCTTTAGGAAACTTGATTGCGATCGCAGATGAGATTGCCCAAATTCATACTTTGACTGGAATGGACAAACCAACCGTCATTACCTAATACATGTTGGTATTATCAAAGCGGTAACACAATAATGCGAATTCCGTAAGACTTCGGTACACATCAAAAATTCTTTAAGGGCGAACAGCCGTTCGCCTTCAACAGCAGAACCCAGACATCAGAATTCGATTGCAAAAGGGACCAAATAACATTGAGAAACGACAACAACTCAACGTAAAAGCTTTGCAAAGGGGAGAATACGACTTAGCATACTTGGACATCATCTGGGTGTCCAAGTTGGCAGCATTGGGGTTACTCAGGGACCTTTCCGACCGCATTTCCAATGAAGAACTGGCGAAGTTCTTGGCAAGTGATGTTGATGGTGGGCGCTATCAAGGCGGACTGTACCGAATTCCCTTTACTTCCGATGTGGGTATGCTTTACTACCGCAAAGACCTGCATGACTACTAAAAGAAAACCAAGACATCCTGGTGGGTTAATCAAGCGACAATATCTTGACCCTTTAGAAATGTCGAGCACTGAACTAGCTGAGACTATTAACGTATCCCGAAAAACAATGTCTGAAATAGTTAACGAGCAAGCTGGGATTACGCCTAATATGGCGCTTCGTTTAAGTGCGGCTTTTCAAACTACTCCTGAGCTTTGGTTGAATCTACAACAAAAATATGACCTTTGGTGCGCGGCTAACGAATCAGAAACTTGGAAAGAGATATCTCCTATCAATTTACAAGTTTGTTACAGCAATTTTCAAGTAAATAGACCACAATCGTAGGGGCGATCTTCGTAGCGTAAAGCCTACGGCATAGCTTCGCTTAGAGCGAGTTTTCTCCCAGGGGGAGACGCTCCGCGAACGAGCGTCACGGTGAGACAGAGAAAGCAGGAGGGTTTCCCTCCGTAGGGGACTGCGTTAGCGAGTCTTCTCCCAAGGGGAGACGCTTCGCGAACGAGCGTCACCCGTTAGCGCAGCGTTAGCGACGTAGGAGCGTCAGGGCTGTTCGCCCTTACCAACGGTGTGGTTCATTTATGTGAAAACCGCTGTAAGCTAGAACCAAAATAATATCAATCAAAAATATGTGTATCAAGCACGATCATCCAAGCATTTCCCATTCTTCAGGGGAGATTGCAGGCTCGATCCTCGCTTGTTGCTCATCGAATACAATTGATAGAATTCTTATCCTATTAAGGATTAATTGACCGAAGCGTTCAGAGAATAAACTTTCGTAAATTCGCTTGGGAATGGCCAGATAAAGAAGACGTTCTGGTTCTAATTCTAAAAGTAAGGTGCGATAAACGTCATATTTTCCCACAGCTTCGTGAAGATCACGTATTGGCGAAAGATTCAGGAAACTTTTAATTTCCACTGCAATTTTTTGACTATCTTTTTGCGCTGCAATTGCATCACATTCTGCACCTAAGTCTACATACTAATCTCTACCCCAATAAGTTAAATATAAGGGCTCGTCGGTAATTGTCCAAACATCTACTATGAGTACTTGAACAACGGCATCATGATATAAATCTCTAGCAGGCATGAGTTAGCAACTGTTTTTGGCTGGTTTCCAAGTGCCGTGGAAGCTGTGAGGAATGACACTGGGTAATCCTAGTTTACACACAGGTTCCTCATCTAAACGATCGCTATCAAATACCCAAACTTCACTCCTATCAGCGTTGCCATCGTACACAACCGTAATCACCCAACCACTTGCACTTCTTTCGGGATCTGGGACGTAGATGGGTTCAGAAGGATAGCGATCGCCACAGTCGGCAATTGTCAGGGTATCAGTTTTGTGATCGAAACGTGCGATCGCCGTGAATAACTCATTACGATTATCCTTTCTATGAGGATAGACTACAAGATAAGTTTGGTGATCGCCTTGTGCCCGCTCTTGAGGGGGTACAACCGGAAATTCGCAATGAAGATCCATTATTTCTTGAGTTGCTTCGACTTTGCCTTGAATCGGATCGATCTTTACTTCCCACAAGGTACTCACTGCCAAGGTGTGGGTGTCACCTGTCGCGACTTCTTTCAGAAATTGGTTGGTTTGAAAGTCTTCATAACGGACAATATTAGCGATCGCCATTCCACTCTCATCCACATAACCATTACCAAAATGCCACTGATACCAAGGTTCTGTTTCACCGCGACTGACAAGCGATAAATTTTCTCTGTCAAAAACCAGAAATTGAGTACCAATTTGCGGTTTCCATTCCAAAGCATCACTTAAGCAGCTCAATCTAGCTAACACTGGTAGAAGATTGACTCGTAGGGGAGGAACGAAAAATATCAGATATTGGCCAGCTAAGACGAAATCATGCACTAAAGAGATTCCATCAAGTTCAAACGATGTTTTTTGCTGTATTTTTCCAGTAGAATCACTCTTGTAAATATTTAATTTCGCATTTAATCCAGGAGAAATACCAAAGTTAAATATCTCACCTGTTTTAGGATCGATTTTCGGATGGGCAGAATAGGGCAATTCACCATTCAACGTGCCTAAATCATCTTTCTCTAAAGTGTTGAGTGTCTGTAAGTCCAAAGCGTGGGGGTTGCCGGCTTCCCAAAGTGCTAGTAATTTGTCTGGTAATGCGAGTACTGAGGTATTGGCAGCGTTTTTAAGTGGTTTGAACCATTGATTCCAAAACGGCCCAGGCGCAGTCATGCCATAGTTTCCATATAGCAGTGTTCCTGCTCTATCTTCTTCTTTGTACCCGTCACTTTGGACATAGCGGTAAACTGCTGTTGCCCCTGCATCGGTGAAATGGACGGCAAGAATTGCCCCATCTCCATCAAACCAGTGTCCTATATGCTTGCCACCCCGCTCCAGCCTTGCTGGACCATTACGGTAGAGTGTGCCCTGTAAGCCCTGAGGTATTTTGCCAGAGAGGATAAGCAGTTGAGTTGGAGGGAATTCTTGTGCTGGTTGGGCGATCGCACCCGCCCATAATTTTTTGTTTGACTTATTGATAATTGTATGCATTAAAAGCTAAAATGACGTACTTCTTTGATTTTCGCTGTTATTTCTTGTTTAAACCTCTTCCACAAGGGCAATAGTTTTTATAAGCCACGGCTCGCCTCTATTGGACAAAATCCTATAATCTTTGAAGACTGCTATATTATATGTTCTACAGTTAAAAATCACTCAGGCAAGACTATGCCTACTAATTTCATTATTCTGATTGCTGCAATAGTTGTCGCTTTGATAGTCTTCAGGGCTTTGCTAAGTCTATTGAAGACAGCTATTAGTTCAGCAGTTGCTATTTTTGTCATAGTTGTCATTTTGACAGTGTTTGGCTTTAAACCTCAAGATTTGCTCAACGAAGTTACTCATCTCCCGCAAATCTTAAAGCATTTAGTTACAGGAGGTAAGTAGATTGACACAGAAAAATCCAACTAGATGAATTTATATAATATCTCGTAGTTGCGCTCTCGAGCGCTGATATCTAAGGCACTTTCAGCACAACTATAAACATGAATTTATTTGTATCGACTTACTTACAGCAGTTTTCACTCTCTATGAATCACACCGTTTGTAAGGGCGAACAGCTCTACCTTGTACAGAAAGCCTCTACGAATCTATCCATTCCATTAAAATCTGCTATTGCCTGATACAAACGATTTATATTTTAATTCTTTCCCCCTACTCTTCTAGTGCTAATTTGTATGAACAATCAGTGAGAGATACTATGAGTTGGGTTTCCCGAATTTGAAGAGTTCAGATAACCGTACTTTCTTTTATTTACGGAAAATTTCGGTAACTACTATTATTTAATTAGTTAAAACCGAATAAAAGGTTGATAGAGTTTTCCATAAGATAAGGACATAACGCAAAGAAAACAAATCAAAACATAGAGTGAGAGATTAAAAACTATGGTATTAGTTCGCTATAACCCTTGGCAAGAATTGAAACTCCAACAGCGTCAAATCAATCGATTACTTGATTCTGCTATCATGCCATCCACTTTGTTTGAAAAGACGGCAACACGAGTTCCGGCTGAAATGCAAGAAACAGAAGATACTATTCATCTAAAGCTAGAAGTACCTGGAATAGAAGCAAAAGACTTGGATATCCAAGTGACAGAAGACACCGTTTCTATTAGTGGTGAACGTAAATCGGAAACCAAGACTGAAGAGAAAGGTGTTACTCGCAGTGAATTCAGATACGGTAAATTTCAGCGCGTATTTCCTTTACCAGCCAAGATTCAAAATACCGATGTAACCGCAGATTACAAAGATGGCATTTTGAATCTGACACTTCCCAAAACCAAAGAAGAAAAGAACAAAGTCGTTAAAGTTAACTTACAAGCTGCTAACTAATTATCTGAAAGAACGCAGCAAAATGATTAGGATAATTGAATTTTTAGTAGGTTAGCTTAATTCTGAAGCCCTGTTGCTATATTAATGCAACCGGGCTTTTTAGATATCTTCAACAATTTATTATGCGTTCGTTAAAATCCTTGCTCTCAGGCGAACAGCCGTTTGCATTATTTCTCGTTTATGTCTTGTGTACGGTTGTTAGACAGCCTTTACTACATACGTGGATACTGAAAAGTAGACGTCCTGCGTGCCGATAATACGATATATGCCCAAATTGCAGGAAACAAGAACGTGCCTTTTTACCATAAGAACAAAACGCCCGCGTCGAACGCTTTAACTGATCTGATTCGCACCGTACTTCGTATGAACACAACGGTGCAAAAATCAGGAACACGTCTAATGCGAGGTACGGGAATAACCAATGCTCGGTGGCAAATGCTGAGTGAGTTATTCGCATTTGAAAAGCGCGTCACGGTAAGCGAATTGGCGCGGCATATGGGCTTAACACGGCAAGCCGTACAACGACTCGCTGATGACATGGCAAGTGACGGTCTGGTTGAGTTCGCCGAAAATCCCGGTGACGCCCGAGCGATGCATTTGCTTCTCACCGAAGCCGGCAGGACAAGGTATCACGATGCATTGGAGCGCGAATGGCAGTGGACAAATGCGATCGCCGAAGACTTTGACACGGAGCAAATCACTCGTGCCGTAGCACTTCTTGAAGCCATTACGCAGAAAATGCAAACAGACGATTGACAACATATTGTCAATATGGCAGTATTCATAGAGAAATATCATTGCTGAACAAACTGGGGTCTAGACGACCGTGGTGACTCGCTTACCTATCACCCGTCTAGGTATACAACCAAATCCAAAGGAACTACGAGGGACTATCATGAAATCTAGCGAAGAGCTACGGGACGGAGGTAAGGTCGCCATCGTCGGAGCTGGTCCATCTGGTACTATGTTGGCGCGGTTATTACAGACACAGGGCTTCTCAGTGAAAATCTTTGAGCGCGACGCCTCGCCGACCTCGCGATCGCAAGGCGGCAGCCTCGATCTGCGCAAGGACGCTGGCCAACGGGCGATCAAACAGGCTGGGCTGATGGAGGAATTCAGTCGCCTCTCGCGTAATGAGGCCAAGGCTTTCAAGATGTTGGATTCGCGAGGCAAGCCGCACCCTGCGGGCGAAGCTGGGACCCACGAAGAGGCCGGACCGGAGATCGACCGCAGCGATCTCCGTCAGATACTGCTTGGTTCGCTCGCTCCAGACACAATCGCCTGGGACCACGCCGCCAACGATGTCTTGCCCGAGGCGGACGGTCGGTGGCGCATAGAGTTTAAAGATCAAGCGCCGCAGATCGCAGATCTCGTCGTCGGTGCTGATGGCGTTGGCTCCCGTGTCAGACCCTGCCTGACATCAGTCCGCCCGCGCTACATCGGGATGACGATGCTCGCGGGCGTGATCCGCAAGGAGCTTTGGCGCGGCTCCGAACTGTCAAACCTTCTGGGCGAGGGTTCGGTGATGTTCGCCGATTATCACCAGACCATTTTCGTGCAACGCTGCTCCCGCGACTTGATCCTTCTCTATTACTCGATGGTGGTTGCCCAGGACTGGCCTGCGGCGCAAGGCTTCGCGCTCGACGACAGCAAGGCCGTCCTTAACGCTATCACTGCCGCTTATCACGATTGGTCGCCCGAGCTGTTGACGATGCTGACACAAGTGGACGGCAATTTCCATCGCTGGCCTCTGTTCGTGATGCCGCCGGACCACCAATGGGAGACGCGGCCAGGTCTTGCCATGGTCGGCGACTCGTCGCACACCATGCCGCCTTTCACTGGCAAGGGGGTAAACCTTGCACTGCTCGACTCGCTCGAATTGGCCGACGGCTTAGTGGCTAATCCGACAGCCGAGGTCATGGAGGTCGTGAAAAAGTGCGAGACGCGCATGCAGGAGCGGACACGTAATGAGATTTTAGAATGCCTGGAAGTCGGACGACACATTTACGGACTCGAAATCGACTTTAGCAAGCCGTAGTGAAGTGATGTCAAAATCCAAATTCAATCATCCCATTTTAAGGATCAACCATGACTATTGATCACAATCCCATCGCGTCCCCTGGCGACTACTTGGAAGTCACGGATATTTCACTCATATTGGTAAAAGACGAATTGGGTGCCAGCATTCACAGCGGTGCATTTCCGCAGTGCGTGTTCAACCGTTCACCGCAGGTAGCGCGACTTTTCCCCGACTATGAGGCAGCCGAACGCACGTACTACCAACACACTGGCATCTTCCCGATTATGCATACGGTCGTCATACGCAAAGAGCTTCTCGCGCATCCGGGTCTTGCTCAGTCTATCTACCGAGGTTTTTGCGCCTCGAAGGAAGTTGCGATGGAGCAATATCGGAAAGGTGCGTTAAAGCAACACATGGCTCTTATGATCCCCTGGTTTAGTCAATTGTTCGATGAAAACCGCCGCCTGTTTCCGGACGATTGGTGGACTTACGGCGTTGAAGCGAATCGCAAGGCGATCAACACTTTCTTGCGCTACCACTTCGAGCAAGGTCTTTCGCAACGGCGGTTGAGGTGCGAGGACATCTTCTTCCCAGAACTACTAGGAACCTAGTCAAAAACAATACAAATGACCAAAGAAAGGCAGAGGGCAGAGGGTAGAAGGCAGAAGGTAAGAAATTTTTAAAAAGCCCTCTGCTACAGGGTTTCAAGCCCCTAAATTTATTTATGCAACGCGTGAAAACATGTATTTTGAGATGTATAACACAAGAAATACTACGTTTATGTTTCAATTCCATAACTAAAGTTATGGGGATTACATAGCTGCCCTCAGCATAGCAGCATAGCTGCCTTGCCGCCTTTGGCGGCGTGACAGATGACTGTTGACGCTATAATGCGAAATCTCACTTTTTTTAGGGGTGGTATAAGCTTAACAATCCGGCTTAGTTTCCACTCTTATCACTTCAGCAGTATAACGATTTCACCCAGTACCATTCCTGAGTCAAACCCTCTGAGAGCGAAACTTGCGGTTGATAACTGAGAATTTTCTGTGCTTTGGAAACATCTGCAGCAGTATGACGGGCATCTCCCATAGCCTTTTCAATATGATTTCTTTTGATTTTTTTGCCAACAATTTCCTCCATTGTTTCCAAAACTTCTGTTAAAACAACTCTGCTACCCCCGCCAATATTAAAGATTTCGCCTACCGCTTCTGGTAAGGTTGCGGCTGCTAAATTAGCTGTGACCGCATCACTAACAAATGTAAAGTCTCGTGTTTGCTTACCATCACCGTAAATGGGAATCGCCTCATCTTGTAAAACTGATTTAAAAAACTTATGAAATGCCATATCAGGGCGCTGCCTGGGACCATATACCGTAAAATAGCGTAATGCAACAAAAGGTACACTAAAGTTTTTATGATACAGACTGCATAGTCTTTCTGCTGCTAGCTTGGTAATACCGTATGGAGAAACGGGTTGGGGACAAATCAGTTCGTGGGTAGGTAATGTTTCAGCATCACCATACACACTTGAGGTAGAAGCAAACACGAACCTCTTCAAATGTTGAGCATCCTTTGCAGCTTCTAACAAAATTTGAGTAGCGTTAATATTTCGTTCTGTGTAGGAGCGGAAACCATTACCCCAACTTGCTCTAACTCCTGCTTGCGCTGCTTGATGGTAAACAACTTCAACATCTACTAAAAGTTTCTGCCAATCTAAAAGCTGAATATCTCCCTCAATTAATTTGAAGTTAGAATAATTTTGAAAAAATGCTATATTTTTACGCTTTAAACTTGGTTCGTAATAATTATTAAACTCATCTATACCTAGAACTTCTTCACCTTGCTGCAATAAAACTTCTACAAGATGAGAACCAATAAATCCAGCGGCTCCAGTCACAATAACTTTAGTCATTTTCTTTATTAAATTGAGATTTTTTCATTAAAAATAGCAATCATACTTGATATCGGGAAAGTTGATATATGTGGGAAATGCCAACAATAAGATATATAGACCTGATTTACAGCAGATTGCAGACTGTATATCAGTCCTAAATAATTGCTCTTTATTCTCTCTGCGGGCGTTCTTTGCTGTTTATTTTATTCTCTATATTTTTCATAATTCCTCCACAGATTGCTATACAAAGATCAGATTGCTCACGACATATTTAAAATTGCTATATTTTGACACTCAACTAGTAAAACATAATGGTTCACGAGTTTTCCACGACTCTCTATATAAAGATTAATCCTGACAACCAGATCAGCGCCATTACTTTATGATTGTTTTTGAGCGATATTTTTTTAAACCAGAGAAATACTGAAGTTTTTTATATTTTAAAATTAGGTGTTCAGTAGTTTTATTGAAAAAAAAGTATCCCATGGTATTATTTGCAGCCACATCAGGCTTGAGTAAGGGTGATCTGAGGCAGAATAATATAGCTGTTCTCAGTCAAATCCCATACACTCTCGCTCACAAGAAAAAGCCCCTCACATACGCGCGAAAGCAGTGACACTTCTTCATGAGGCATGAAGGGACTTGCACAAGCATAAGAATTGATGAAAGAATTAGACGGCGAGTAAATATCAGAGTATTCTCGCTCTTACAATGACTCAAGAGGAAATCTGTGAAAGTTTTAGTTATCGGTAATGGCGGGCGGGAACATACTCTGTGTTGGAAACTTCTGCAATCAAAACAAATTGAGCAAGTTGTGTGTGTGCCTGGAAATGGCGGTACGGCAAGTAGAGAAAATTGTTACAATCTATCTTTAGCAGTAGATGATTTTGAAAACATTGGGAAATATGCTACTAATCAAAGCATTTCTCTCGTTGTAGTGGGTCCAGAAGTGCCACTAGCAAAAGGAATTGCAGATTACCTTAAATCGCAAGGTTTGATGGTTTTTGGACCTAGTAAGGCGGGAGCGCAGATTGAGGCGAGTAAAGCTTGGGCAAAAGCCTTAATGCAGGAAGCAGGTATTCCGACAGCGAAAGCTGCGGTATTTACGGAGGAAAAGGCGGCATTATCTTATGTAAAAGCAAAAGGAGCGCCAATTGTTGTCAAAGCTGATGGGTTAGCAGCCGGTAAGGGTGTCACAGTCGCTGCAACAGTGGAACAGGCACAAGCGGCAATTGAAGCAATTTTTCAAGGACAGTTTGGTAGTACGGGAAAATTTGTTGTCATTGAAGAATGTTTGACTGGGCAAGAAGTTTCGGTGTTGGCACTCACAGATGGGTTAACAATTCGTCCTTTATTGCCAGCGCAAGATCACAAGCGGATTGGTGAGGGGGATACAGGGGAGAATACTGGTGGTATGGGAGCATATGCCCCAGCACCCATTGCCACACCGGCTTTGATGGAACGAATTCAAAAAGAAGTTTTGGAGAAAGCGATCGCAACATTAAAAGCTAAAGGCATTGATTACCGAGGTGTACTTTATGCTGGATTGATGATTAGCCCTCTTGGTGAGTTCAAGGTTTTGGAATTTAACTGTCGCTTCGGCGATCCTGAAACGCAAGTAATTTTACCACTCATGGAAACACCCCTAGAAGATTTAATGCTTGCTTGCGTGCAGCAACGTTTGAGCGAAATGCCACCTATTGCCTGGAAACAGGGATCTGCTGTCACCGTTGTCGTTGCCTCTGGTGGTTATCCAGGCGCATATGAGTTAGGAAAAGTGATTACTGGTATTGAGAAGGCAGAGGCACTGGGTGCTACTGTGTTTCATGCCGGGACGAAGATTCACGCTTCACAAATCGTAACAGATGGTGGTCGAGTGTTGAACGTCACCGGAGTCGGAGAAAATTTTGAACAAGCTCTTGCTCAGGCATATGCTGGGATAGAATGTATTCACTTTGAGGGAATGTATTATCGACGAGATATCGGTTATCGAGTAGGGGCAGGTTTTACCGATCAATACTAAAGTATGTCTATTGATTGAATAAAACCTGCCCCTACAGGAGTGAGTTCTAACTCTTATATTAAAAGTGGTATTTTATATGCGAACGACTACCGCAATAACAAATTTTTATTTAAAATGCTGGCTTTTTTAAAAACAATTCGTGAAACTATCGCAAAATGGTGGTCAGAATTTACCCTCCAGACCAAGCTTTTGGCTGCAGCGACGTTAGTGGTATCTTTGGTGATGAGTGGTTTGACATTCTGGGCAGTCAACACAATTCAGCAGGATGCGCGTTTGAATGATACTCGTTTTGGACGGGATTTAGGTTTGCTTCTGGCTGCCAATGTTGCTCCATTAATTGCCGATCATGATCTTAAAGAGGTTGCCCAATTCTCTCAACGTTTCTACAGCAGCACCTCTAGCGTGCGTTATATGCTCTATGCTGATGAAACTGGGAACATCTTTTTCGGTATTCCCTTTTCAGAACCAGAGGTGGAAACCTCGCTGACTATTCAACGGCGCATAGAATTGCCTGAGGATTACGCGGCTGATGTCGAAAAGCCGATGGTACGTCAACATCAGTCACCGGATGGAGAAGTTACAGATGTCTTTGTTCCTTTAAAAGTCGGAGATAAATACCTTGGTGTGTTGGCGATCGGTATTAACCCCAATGCCACAGCAGTTATCTCGACAAATTTCACCCGCGATGTCACCATTGCTGTTTTTATCACAATTTGGGTGATGGTAATTTTGGCTGGTGTTGTGAATGCTTTAACTATTACTAAACCAATTAAAGAACTGCTGGCAGGAGTGAAACAGATTGCCGCAGGCAATTTTCTACAGCGAATTGACTTACCACTAGGAGGAGAATTAGGGGAGTTAATTCTGAACTTTAATGAAATGGCAGAGCGCTTGGAAGGCTATGAAGAGCAAAATATCGAGGAACTCACAGCAGAAAAAGCTAAACTCGAAACCCTCGTCTCCACAATAGCCGATGGTGCTGTCCTCATTGACGATAACATGCAGGTGATTTTAGTCAACCCAACAGCGCGGCGAATTTTTAGTTGGGAAGGGGTTGATGTCGTTGGCGGGAATGTTTTACGTTTCTTGCCATCAGCAGTACAACTGGAAATTACCCGTACATTGTACGAAATGGCAGCAGGAGAATGCGAAAGCGCTGAGTTTCGGATTGCCATGAGCCAACCGACGAAAAGAACGATTCGCATTCTCTTAACCACAGTTCTCGACTTACAACGAGAGAGTATCAAAGGTATTGCGATCACCGTGCAAGATATTACCCGTGAGGTAGAACTGAACGAGGCAAAAAGCCAATTTATTAGCAATATTTCTCACGAACTACGAACCCCTCTTTTTAATATCAAAACGTATATTGAAACCTTACATGATTACGGCGAGGAATTGGGTGAAGGTCAAAGGCGGGAGTTTTTGCAAACAGTCAATCATGAAACCGATAGATTGACTCGCTTGGTGAACGATGTTTTGGATTTGTCAAAGCTTGAATCTGGTCGCACTTACACTTTAGAGGGCGTAGACTTAGTACAAGCGATCGAGCAAACACTGCGTACTTATCAACTTCATGCTCGGGATAAAGGTATTGAACTTGTTCATGAAGCTGCCTCTAACTTACCATTTGTTATCGGTCATTACGATCTGTTGCTGCAAGTTTTCGGTAATCTTGTCGGCAATGCCCTTAAGTTTACTAAGGCAGGTGGAAAAGTTATACTCCGTGCTTATCAGCAAGAAATTATACCTGATTATTGCGATCGCCCACATGTAATTGGACTGGATCAAGAAGATGCTGTCAACTCATTAAACACACAACCTATACAAAAAGTGCGAGTAGAAATCTCCGATACTGGAATTGGCATCGCTTCGGAAGATCAAAACATGGTTTTTGATCGCTTTGTGCGAGTAGAAAACCGAGTTCACACTCTAGAAGGTACTGGTTTAGGACTATCAATTGTCAGAAATATTGTCGAAAAGCATCACAGTAAGGTACATTTGGTCAGTGAGGTTGGAATTGGTACTACTTTCTGGTTTGATTTACCCGTGTTTGAATCACAGGGAGCTTCGTAGTTTTTTTCCTACTTTCTACTCTTTATTCTCAAGTTGTTGATAAAGCAATCAACATACAGATTAATAATAGAGCTATCAACAATATTAAAACCTGATTACGTTTTATCCAGTTTCTTAAAGTAGCACCAAAGCTGTTAGCATAACGCTGTTTTTCAGAGTATAACTTACTCTCTTCAATATTTTCGTAGAGGGTGCATACTTTGGCGTAGGGACGTTGGGGAAAGTTACAAGTATCGTCGGCGTGATAGATACAGCTGTCACAAAGATACTCTTCCTTAGAAGCACGATGTAAGGGAATGCCAGGATGTCCGTAAGCTTTTAGCTGTATACGACAATGCGGACAGGTGACAGCCTGGGAATTGATGGGTTGATGACATTGAGGGCAGGTTGCAGTGTCCACAGCCAATACGAAATATAGAAAAGTATCTCAATTTTAACTTGATTCACGAGCATTAAGCTAGGAGCTATCAGTGATCAACTATCATGCCTCGGTAAATGAGTTATGAATCAAAGATAGGTTCGTAGTTGAGGACAGTTCGTAGGAGGATAAGAGCGCGAATGACGGCTTTCCCTCCGTAGGATAAGAGCGTTGGTTTTCCAAGGGAAGAATCTGTCCGTGCGCTTCAGCGCTCTCAAACTGTTAAGAGTACTGTAGACGCGGAGCGGCTTCTCGCAGAGTAACGCAACTACAAACATTATAAGTGTTCGACTGAACATGATATGAATTCGCTGACATTTAACTTAAAAGTAATAAAATTTGAGATCCATGAATGTCATAATCCTTAAACGAATTGTTCGGTAGAAGTTACTTAGTAATCGCTTAAGCTTATCTAATAATTTTCTATAAATAGAACGTTGAGGATATTCCAACGACTGCTGCCTTTCAAAATAGACAGCTTTATCCGCATAATTGGAAGTTCCTTTTTTAATTGCTTGTAGTTCCAATTTGTCTTTAAAGAAAGTGATCTTTTCCATTGGATCTTGTCGGATAGTTAAACCTGCTTTTGCCGCTGCCAGCCCAATGGTATGTCCTTCTCCTCGGTAAAAGCCCCGGAGTTCAAAGTATGGTGCAATCTTATCCCAATACTGTATAAATTTCTGTTCTTTTCCTGAATCTTGTGTCACAACGAACAGGCATTCGTGAATACAACTAATATTTTCTAGTTGCAAATCTAACTTTTTAGCCATTTGCTCTAAAAGCTGAATTTCAAACTGATTTTTATTATGTTTGAGAATATTAGTCCAGACAATTTTTGCAGTAATTCCTGGCTCCCATTTAAGATTTGCTGGAATAGGAGCAAGAATTCGCATATCTGCATCTAAAAACAGACACGAGTGAAAAATAGATAAGGCTTTGGCGATCGCAAAACGCTTGTCATGAAAACAACCGAGACTCTGTTGATGATGCTCAATAGCCAAGACATTGCTTTGAACAATAAAATGTTGTGGTCTATCTGTCAAAACAACGAACCGAATCTCAGGAGAATGCTTTTCAAGGTCTTGAGCCAGATCCAGTGCCAGAGCGCAGTAATTATCACCTAAAGCAAGTGTACAACAACAAAAGTTACTTTGATTCATTGTTCTAAGAATAACTTTTAGACGGCTGCTGATTTTAAGATCGATAGGACTTGCTCACACTCTACTCCTTCTTGGCGCTCTTGGCGCGGGCAGATGCTTCAAGTCGGCAGAGCCTTTCGCCAGTCGCCTCTGTCGGGAAACCCTCCTGCAGCGCTGGCTCACCAACGCACTGCCCAAGTCTATTGCGGTTAAATAAATGAACAACCCATCGTCAGGGCTGTTCGCCCTGAAGCTCCTACGTGGCCAACGCTACGCTAACGCAGTCCTCTAGTTAGGGAAATTCTCCTGTAGGCGTTTCCTGGCGTCACATCTCGAAAATCAGTAGTCACAATGACTTGGGAACTTTACAGCTGTGCGGCGTTGCATAACACAGGGATGAGAATTGAACCGCCAAGTCGCCAAGAACGCCAAAAAATAAGTTTTTCAATTGATAGAGAAAAAAAATCATTCCGCAAATATGCAACGCCCAGCCGTACTTGGAAGCGACACAGAGCAAAGCTTAAATGCTGTTTCAATTATTGGGTTTTCAGGAGTTACGAGGAAGACATTTTTTTGTAGACTAGAAAAGTCGTGCAGTACAACCAACTTTAGCTTGCTTTTCTGAACTTTTCCGGAAAATGCTATGTTCAATCTGTATCCAAATCCCAAAAACCAACCTATTTTCCCCAAACACAGATAAAAAATCCTATTAAATGCCACTGTGAAAAAAATCCTGCTTTTATCAGCGAATCCCATCAACACGTCCAAGCTGCGCTTGGATGAGGAGGTGCGGGAAATTCAGGCAGGTTTAGAACGTGCCAAACAGCGATATGAATTTGAAATTATCTCTAAATTGGCAGTGCGAGTTGATGATTTGCGCCGTGCTTTGCTGGATTATGAACCAGAAATTGTACATTTTTCTGGACATGGCGTAGGTAGCGAGGGTTTAGCCCTAGAGAATAGCTCCGGACTTATGCAATTAGTAAGTGCCGAAGCTCTGGCAAGACTATTTAAATTGTTTCCCCAGATTGAGTGTGTAGTACTCAATGCTTGTTATTCTCAGGTGCAAGCAGAGGCAATTCACCAACACATTGATTATGTGATTGGGATGAACAAAGCAATTGGGGATCAGGCGGCAATTAAGTTTGCAGTAGGGTTTTATGATGCATTGGGGGCAGGTAGAACTATTGAAGATGGGTTTGAGTTTGGTTGTACATCCATTGATTTAGAAAGTATTCCCGAATCTGCCACTCCAGTATTGAAAAACAGAAAGAGTAAAAAAGAGACTGCTATCCCCCTGAATTCTCAATTAAGTAAACGGATTTTCATTAGCTACAAACGAGATGTCCAGCCAGATGAGCAAGTAGCGTCACAAATCGTACAAGCACTGTCACCACAACACCAAGTTTTTATTGACCAGAAAATCCTTATAGGTACAAGCTGGGCTGAACAAATTGAAGTTGAAATTCGCTCCTCTGATTTTCTGATTGTCTTGCTGAGTGAGCATTCAGCCCACAGTGAGATGGTAGAAACGGAAATCCGTATGGCGCACAATTTTGCTCAAGTGCAGTCAGGACACCCTGCTATTCTCCCAGTGCGATTAGCATACCGTCAACCGTTTCAGTATCCTCTAAGTGCTTATTTGAATCAGATTAATTGGGCGTATTGGAGTCATGAACAGGATACACCACGGTTGATAGAAGAGTTAAACCAAGCTATTGCTAGTAAGAACTTAAATATTAATACGCAACATAGGGTTGATTTACAGCCTTTAAAAGAACCATCTGATTTACCCCGCCCTTCTACTTCTGCACAGCCAGGAGCTTTGGAGATTCCAGAAGGGACGATGAAACTCAAATCGGCTTTTTACGTGGAACGGCAAGCTGACACCATTGCGCTCTCCACCATTGTCCAGCAGGGGGTGACAATTTCCATCAAGGGACCCCGGCAAGTTGGTAAAAGTTCGTTATTAAACCGCATCATCAAAGTGGCTAAGGATGAGAGTAAACGTATACTATTTTTGGATTTTCAACTTTTAGGAAAAGCTGATCTTTCGAGTGATGAGATTTTTTTACGTCGGTTTTGTTCTTGGGTGAGTGAAGATTTAGAAATAGAAGACCGAGTCGATGAATATTGGCAGAAGAATATTAGTCATATCCAACGTTGTACCCGCTACATCAGCCGTTACATTTTGAAGGAATTGGGTAGTCCATTGGTATTGGCAATGGATGAGGTGGACAAGGTGTTTGACGCACCTTTTCGCAATGATTTTTTTGGCATGTTGCGTAATTGGCATAACAGTCGTGCCATGAGTGATATTTGGAACAATCTGGATTTTGTCTTAGTGACTTCTACGGAGCCTTATCAATTAATTGATGATTTGAATCAATCACCCTTTAATGTGGGACAGGTAATTGAACTAGAAGATTTTACCTTAGAACAGGTACGTGACCTCAACAGGCGTCATGGTTCGCCTTTTAACACGAGTGCGGAAATGAAATTGATGGCACTATTAAATGGACATCCTTATTTAGTGAGGAAAGCACTGTATTTAGTTGCCAGTAACCAAATCACAATTACGGAATTATTTAATGATGCCACTAACACCAGGGGTTGCTTTGGCGACCATCTGCGCCGATTATTGTCACTATTGTATGACAGGCAAGAATTAAAACAAGCTTTACTACAAGTGATTAGCCAAAATACATGCGAAAATCAGCAAATATTCTGGCAATTGCGGGGTGCAGGTTTAGTACGTTCATCAGGACACTCTGTTATACCTCGTTGTCAGCTTTACGCCGACTACTTCCGGGAGCATCTGCATGGTTAAAGCAAACATTTACTCTTTAGGTGGTACTGTTCAAGCTAGCAAAGGAACTTATCTGAGTCGGCTTGCAGATGAGAAGCTTTTGGAGTTGTGTCAGTTGGGAGAGTTTATTTATATCCTCACTTCTCGGCAGATGGGCAAGTCCAGTTTGATGATTAGTACTGCATCTAAGCTGAAAAAAGTTTCGGTAAAGTCGGTCATTATTGACTTGACGAAAATTGGTACACAGGTGACTGTGGAACAGTGGTATCTGGGCTTGCTGCTGGAGATTGAAGAACAGTTGATACTGGATACGGATGTGGAAGAGTGGTGGCAAGCAAATGACAATGTGGGTTTTACTCAGCGACTCACCAATTTTTTTCAGCATGTGTTGCTAGAGGAAGTGACATCCTCTGTCGTTGTGTTTGTGGATGAAATTGACACCACTCTCAGTTTGAATTTTACTGATGACTTTTTCGCAGCAATTCGCTATCTGTATGTGGCTCGTGCCCAGGATGACAAATTGGCGCGGCTTTCTTTTGTGTTAATTGGGGTAGCAACACCAGGAGATTTGATTCGTGACTCCAAGAGAACACCTTTCAATATTGGACAACGGGTAGATTTAACTGATTTTAGTTTTGCGGAAGCAATGCCTTTGGCATCCGGGTTGGGGTTGGCTCCTGAGCCAGCACAACAGTTGTTGAAGTGGGTGCTGGAATGGACTGGTGGACATCCATATTTAACTCAGCGTCTGTGTAGTATTATTAGTGAGCAGGACAAAGACAGTTGGTCTTCAACAGATGTGAAGCTCTTGGTTGGCAGTACGTTCTTTGGAGTGCTGAGCCAGCAAGATAATAACTTGCAGTTTGTGCGGGATATGCTCACCAAACGTGCCCCAAATCAAGATCAGGTGTTGAGTGTTTATCGACAGATTCGTTTGGGTAGACGTTCTGTTTTCGATGAAGAACAGTCAATTATTAAGTCACACCTGAAGTTATCGGGGGTGGTGCGGCGTGAGGATAATGCTTTACAGTTGCGGAATCGAATTTATGGGCAAGTTTTTGACCGCAAGTGGATCAATGAAAATTTGCCTTTTAGCTTGCGCGATCGGTGGGAGCAGCTTAAGCCTGCATTGCCTTATGTGGTTGGGTTGTCAGTGATAGCAGCTTCTATGGGGGGGCTTGCGTTGTATGCTTTGGATCGCGCGAATGAGGCAAATAATCAGAGCAGGATTGCCAAAAACCGATTGGAAGAAGTAAACAAAGCCAAAAATGCAGAAGCTAAACAACGCAAGGTAGCCGAAGACAGGGGAGTAAAACTAACTGAGGCTCTAAAACAATCCAAAATTGCCCAACATGCAGAAGCCAAACAACGCCAGGTAGCTGAAACTGCCAAAAAAATAGCACAAAAACGAGAGGCAGAAGCTAAAGATGCTCTCCAAAAAACGGAATTAGCTCAACAAGCAGAAGCTACACAACGCCAGGTAGCTGAAACTGCCAAAAAAATAGCACAAAAACGGGAGGCAGAAGCTAAAGATGCTCTCCAAAAAACGGAATTAGCTCAACAAGCAGAAGCCACACAACGCCAGGTAGCTGAAAAACAGCGAAATCTTGCTCAGAAACAAGAACGGGCAGCAAATACTGCGAAAGCAGAGGCACAAAAAGGACAAGCCAATGCAGAAATTTTAGCTGAGACCCGAAATACAGAAAACCGATTATCATTAAATTTAGAAATTGAAGCTTTAGTCGCAGGCTTAAATGCAGGGAAACAGGTTAAACTACTAAATAAAGATGTCGAAGCCGATAACCGCATCAGGGCAGTAACTGCTCTACAGCAGGTAGTTTACGGGGTTAGAGAACGAAATCGATTAGAAGGGCATGGCGGCACAGTCTGGAGTGTCGCCTTCAGCCCCGATGGCAAGACCATTGCAACAGCCAGTGATGACAAAACGGTGAAGTTGTGGAACACCCAAGGTAAGGAACTGCAAACCCTCACTGGGCATAGCGGCATAGTCCGAAGTGTTGCCTTCAGCCCTGATGGCAAGATTATTGCAACAGCCAGTGATGACAAGACGGTGAAGTTGTGGAACACCCAAGGCAAGGAACTGCAAACCCTCACTGGGCATAGCGGCATAGTCCGAAGTGTTGCCTTCA
>JAQYWO010000011.1 GCA_029379215.1 Rhizonema sp. PD37 | reverse complement strand
GAGATAATCAATTTAAAAGTGGAGATAAAATTAAGTTTAAAACGGAAAATGGTTCAGAAATATTTGCTATTAAGAAACAGGCAGATATGGCAAAATTAATTGATAGTTCTAATAAAGAAATCGCAAAATTTAATAGGGAAGCGTCGGGAAAAATAAAAATCAAGAATTCCGCAGAGCAAGAGTTGGGTTATGTAGTTATAGAAAAAGGTTATTGGAAATTAGAGAAATCAGAAAAAGATTTCTATATCCTGAGAAAGGAGGGTGATGGTGACTACAAGCTCGAAAATTTTAGGAAAAAAGAAATTTATAGAATTAAGCAGCTGAATGAAGGGTGGGAAATTGAATCTCAAGACAAAAAGTTACTTTACAAGGTGATAGTAAAAGAGGGGAAAACTTCTTTAATAAATCCATCAGAAAAAACTATTTTCTCGAGCAAGTCGGATTTATCACCACTGGCATTTGCTTGCTTTGGATTTGATGTTCTCACTCGCGAACAGCAAGCGGCTTTAGCTTATGCTGTCAATATATCGGGAGGACAATAAATGCAGATACAACTGAGTTGGATAGATAGGAATACAGGCGATCGCCGACAACCATTGTTAGAAACTCCAGTGGCGATAGGTAGCGAATTTACACAAATGCCACCAGAAATCAATGGTAAGCAGGTTTCGCGAATGGTGATTCAGGGTAATTCAGTTGCAAATTACCATGCTTTGATTCACTACCAAAATCAAGAATTAAGTATTATTGATAATAGTAACATCGGCATAAATATTAATGGTGTACAATCAAGTCGCCGCCGCTTGCAGGATGGCGATCGCATTCAAATTGGTGAGTGTGAAATTTTCATAAGTTTTTCTGTAGACAATATAGAGTGCGATCACATGGTGGGGTTCCTTTTCAAACGACGCTGCGGACGTACTGATAAAACAAACTGTGCCGACTGTAACGAGTCCGACAATAACGATCCTTATTTTTACGAATACTCATATTATGAAACATATGGGAACTACCGCTCTGGGCATTGGGGAAGCGATTATTATCACAATCGCGATCGCTACCACTACGATCCCAGTACTGGCAATGTAGACTTTACAGACGCTGATAGTGTAAGTTTTGAAAATGAACGGGATGTTGATTTTGAACGTCACATGGGAGCAAGTTAGCACTCAGCATAAGACAACTATACTGAAGCTTAACCCTCTCCAAACCTCTCCCCGTGAACAAGGAGAGGCTTAAGAAGCTTTTTTTCTGCGGGAAAAAGAAAAGTTCCAAACCGTTCACAGTATACCAACTAGCAAATGTGGTTAATTTACGCTTTAGGTGGAGGTTGGGGACACATAACTCGGGCATTGTCGTTGGGAAGAATTGCGGCAAAGCAAAGAGAAGTGCATATTATCACGAATAGTCCCTATGCAAAACGACTGGGGGATGAGGGTTGTTCTCTTCATTGCATTCCGAGTGATGCTAACTTTGCGACAACTTGCTCGCAGGTACTGGACATTTTACTAAACACTGACTACGATTGCTTAATTGTAGATACTTTTCCCAGAGGTTTAGGTGGTGAGTTGGCAAATATCTTACCTCAATTGCAGCATATACGCAAGATTTTTATACATAGAGACATTAACCCCTACTATGTTGAGGTTAAAGGATTGCGGTCTTTTGTCAGCAAAAACTTTGATGCGGTGATTGTGCCGGGAGAAAAGGAATTACCCTTGAGTGACTTAGCTAATGTGCGGCATACAGCACCTTGGTTGATTCGCAATGCTTGGGAGTTAACAGATAAAGTCACGATCAAATCGCGTATTCTACAAGTTGATGAGTCTCTCTTAACTATCCTTGTCTGTGCAGCTGGAGAAGCATCTGAGTTATCTTTATTTGGGCAACTAGCATTACAGTTGCATCTCGCTTTTCCTCAATGTGCAGTCAGAATTTTATCTGCTGATTCTCCGGTTGAATGTCCCCAACAGTGGGTGTCTCACCATCCGGGAATTGAATGTCTGGCTGCGGCTGATATTGTCGTGGGAGGGGCGGGTTACAATACTGTTTACGAATGTGCGGCTGTAGGTGTACCGTTAGTAACACTACCATTACCGCGAATGTATGATCGCCAAGATAAAAGAGCTTCTCAGGGCTACCGCGTACAAAATATTGAGAGTGCGATCGCTACTGTGAGGATGCTTTTAAATCAAGTCCAACCTGAGAAAAATTCTTCCATGCGATCATACATCAATGGTTCAATCCAGGCAATGCATTATATCATAGCGCATGAGCAGGGGCAGTTTCTGTGAATATTTCGTAATAGCACGAAGATATTTTCACCGATTCTACCCAAAGGCACAATAACTTCTAACTTTTTACTTGTATTTATCGTGAATCTACGTCGCTTGATTCCAATATTTGATAACTCCATGTCCGTCTGGGCATTAGAGGCGCGGTTATTGCGCTGGTTAACATTGATTTGGCTGTTTATGGGGTTAGTCATGCTGTTTTCAGCATCTTATCCCGTTGCTGACGCCAATTATCATGATGGGCTTTACTATTTTAAACGGCAACTGCTTTGGGTAGTTGTTGGCTTAATAGAATTTAATATCATTGTTAACCTTCCTATACGTAAAATTGCTGGCATCTCTCCTTGGGTTGTCATACTGTTTTTAATATTGATTTTAGTCACCCTCGTGCCCGGATTAGGAAAGAGCGATCTTGGGGCATCTCGCCGATTGTTAGGCCCAATTCCAATTCAACCGTCTGAGTTAATTAAACCATTTTTGGTATTACAAAGCGCAAGGCTTTTCAGTCAGTGGGAACGATTGAGTTGGGGAATTCGCGGTGCTTGGTTAGGTGTCTTCAGTTTGATACTTCTAGGGATTTTGGCACAACCTAACTTAAGTACAACAGCCTTATGCGGCATGACGATCTGGCTGATTGCTTTAGGAGCCGGTTTACCTTACAAGTCTATGGGAGGAACAGCCGTTGGTGGAGTGCTACTGGCAGTACTGAGTATTAGTTTTAAAGAGTATCAACGCAAACGGGTGATGTCGTTCCTGAATCCTTGGGCTGATGCTCAGGGGAATGGGTATCAATTAGTACAAAGTTTGTTAGCGGTAGGTTCTGGGGAAAAATGGGGAACGGGATTTGGGCTTTCGCAACAAAAGCTATTTTATTTACCAATTCAAGATACGGATTTTATTTTCTCAGTGTTTGCTGAAGAGTTTGGCTTCGTTGGTTGTATGGTACTGTTGCTTTTGTTAGGTCTGTACGCCACTTTAGGAGTTATTGTAGCACTGAGAGCCAAGAATTCAGTCCTCCGATTAGTCGCGATCGGAATGACACTTTTGATGGTAGGACAATCCTTCTTGCATATTGGTGTTGCCACTGGAGTTTTGCCAACCACCGGTTTGCCCTTACCCATGTTTAGTTACGGTGGGAATTCAATGATGACGAGTTTACTGGCTGCGGGATTACTAATTCGCGTCGCTCGTGAGAGTAGTGAAGCTGATGTGGTACCCTTCCGAGGAGAGCGTGAGAAGAAGCGAGAACGTCGGGGTTTGCACAAAACAAAGAATTGAGAACTTATTGCTTTGTTTATGTTGAAGGGGAGGCGATCGCTCCTGACAAAGGTAGGTATTTTGTCTTTGGTAGTTTTTTGACGATAAGAGGCGATGCTTAAATCCGGAAACAACTAATCTATGTTAACCACTAGAGAATTTTCTCAGCTATTTTCCACATTCAAAAAACCAACCCTTGAAAAGGCGATCGCGCTAAAGCTCCCTAATGTTTATTCACAGACGCAGATAAAAAAGGTAAATCCCACATTCCGCACCAGAGGGTGTCACAATCGGTTATTACTGAACATTCATCCGAGCGGGAACACGCAAAGTTAAATCCCCCAATTTTCAGTTTACAGGCTCTGCGAATTTTGCCCTGGCGATCACACCCCGTTCTAACAGCATCATTTTCAGCTTGGATTTAGATAGAATTTTACCAAAGTGTTTTGACGTGTGGATAGTTAAGAATTTTTTGATCGCAGGTCATGAGCTCTATATTGCGGCGGTAGGCAATCGCAACAATAATACGATCAGCTGGATCTTTGTGAAAGTCGCCAGGTAATTGTGTACTGGCGATCGCATCCAATGGATCAACTGGTTCTATAGTGATTCCAGGTCGAGTTTTTGCAATTGCAAACCATTCATTGACGGTAAGAGGGAGTGGTAGTTTCCCAGCACTATGCTTGAGTGCAATTTCCACGCGCAGAAATGGCAGAAACCATAAGGGAGTTTTGATTTTCACCTATGGTTAACAGAGTACGACCACGGTTAGAAAGCAATTCTGGAGTATGGAGCCACCACAGCCAAGCATGAGTGTCAAGTAAAATCATTGTTCAAAAGCATCCCATAATTCAGGCATGGGTTCGTCAAAATCTGGAGAAATTGTAATGGGGATTCCGCGTAGGGGATGCTCTGGACTGCGATCGCGGGTTAAATCAAGTTCGTCAGGGGCGCGGGATGGCTGTGATGCTCTTGGCACTGTCAAGCTCTGAGCCAAAAGTTGAAGGATGTGAATCCTTTCCTCTAAATCAAGGCTGAGGAGTTGTTGCTCAAGTTCAAGATTGCTCATGGCTTTGCCTTCATGACTGTAGTTGTTTATTTTAGGTGATCTGTCCAATCTATCTCAGTTTTGACACAAAAGCCCAAGCCATAGCTGCGTCAATGCGTAAGTCTTAAATTACTATCGCAACGCCGATTACTATCAATGTACTCGATAGCGATCGCAAGTCCACTATAAACCTAAGTATCCTTGGTTTTCTGCCAATCCAGCAGCGCCCTAATCACAAAGCTAGCAGCCGGATGATTAAGTAACTGTGCTAATGCTTGAACACCACCTGCTTTCAATGCACTGAGTAACCGTTGTGCTAAAATTTGGTTACTATCAATATATTGAATAGCCTCAGTGGCGATCGCGATCTTACCAGCAGTAGTGTCAGTAGGATATGACTTATCTAAATGTTCCAGTAACTTCTGAATCTCAGCTGCTGCATCAGCTAAGCTTTGTTTTTCACTAGCAGCGTAGTAATTACCTTGCACGTAGTTGCCTTGAATTTCCTCGTAATAATTACCACCTCCAGTATTTATGGTACGATTTTCAGCATAAAACCTAGGACGTTCCAGGGCTGTCGATATCATATTCTCCAATCTATAAATTTGGTTTTCTTTTTCTGCAATTAATACCTGAAATTCTTGTTCCGCTAATTCTTTGAGTTGATTGTAGTTTATAAAATATTCTCGGCTTAATTCAGATTTATTAGCAGTTGTTGCGGTTTTAACACGAAGCCGTATTTTATCCTCACCCCGTCTCTCTATAGCTACAATTTCAAGTTCTGCGTTTGGATTGTTTTCAGCTAGTTCTTTAAATGCGACTGCGCTCGCTCTTGGGTCAACACGTTGATTATGATAAAGGTCGAGGGTGTCAAAAATAGGTTGGATAAAATCAGCAAAGTCACCATCTTTGAAAACTTCTTCTCTGTTGTCGGGTTTGCGGAGGGGATCGGGGTTTTCTTTGGTGGGCGAGCGCATATAAACATACTCACACCTGACACCCTCAAACTTGGTTTGGCTGGTAATACCCCAATCTTCGATATATGCTCCTGTTAGGCAAGCACCTGTAAAATCAGTTCCGTCGAGTTGAGTTTGCTTTAGATTTACTCTTGATAAGTTAGTACCTTGTAAATTTGCTTCGCTTAAGTCAGCACCAATAAAGCTGGCATCTACCAAGTTAACAACATTTTGTAAGTTAACACCTCGCATATTTTGACGGTCAAAGTTTTTGTCTTCTCCCGTTCTTGCAACCAACCACTGCCGTACTTTGGGGTTCTCCAAATAGGTTTTATCAACTCTAGCAAGTTCAATCTTTTTCACTAAATAAAAACAAGTACGAATCAGAACTGCTCCAATGAAGTTAGTATTTTTAAGCTTTGCTTTAGTGAAATTGGCATCTGTTAAATTAGCACAATAAAAATTTGTTCCGAAAGTTGCTGCTATTCCAATAATTAAAGACCCGCTTGCCAACCATTTTTCATCTTTATTTAATGCTTGCCAACCACCATACCCTCCCATCAGGGATGCTACTATATTCGCTACTATTGCTATTACTCTAAAATCAGAATTTAAAAATTTAACTTGAGTTGCAATTACACCTCCAAAAATAGCCGCTAGTAATGCTATATAGCCTAAAAAATAATTACTTATACAAACAACTCCTGCCACAGCTAAATTTAAACCAACAGAATAAGCAGATACAAAAGCTGCTATTAAGATTGCTGCTAAAAAAAAATCAAAAAAATTATAGCTAGTTCCAAATACAAATCCTGTGATACTTGCAAATGCAATTAGCAGAAAAGATATAGCTGCGGCTACAGTTCCATAGGCTGAAAAAGTAACAGAAACAGCACCATGTAAAGATTGAAGTATATTTCTATCAAATCTTAATTTGTTTCTAATAAAAACTGTAAAAAAGGCTAATAAAGCAACTATTATTATTAGCAATGGAAACAAAATAAGTATATTATTATTTTTTGGAAGTAATATTTTTGTTGTATATAGGCCAGTAATAGTTGTAATAAATCCTAAGAGTGCTGATAAAAACCATGTAACAATTACTAGCCCAACTGTCCAACGCTTTTGCAGTCCAGCTTTAGCACCACTAAAGTTAGCCCCTCTCAAGTTAGCATTAGTAAAATTCGCCCCTCGTATATCCGCACCGCTAAAGTTAGCACCCGCCAAGTCTTCACCCTTAAATAATCGCCCTCGCAAATTTTGACCAGAGAAGTCCTTGGTCATAGCTAGGTATGGTACGCAAGTTTACTTTGGATACAGTTATACCATGAAATTTCCAGAATTTTACTAAATCTGACAGTTGAATGGCACTAAGATAAGCCGACAGAGAGGAAATTGACAGTCCTCTCTCACTGATGCTAGTGGTAACAGCATGTCCCCCACCGTTCAAGATTAGCAACCTTGAACGGTGAAGTAGGGAAACAAGGCGGTAACTAGCAGTTCCCCAAGAAAAGTATAAGTTAAGCTAAAATGCAAGCAGAGTAAGCCTTTCCCACGCTATTTACTTTATGCTTGAAACTCTGCAAACCCGACTATACGAATTAGAACAATTCGCCAACGCTCTTGTTTCCAGCCAACTCACACACCTGAGTGGGCTGAGTATTGGTATAATTTTCCTCGCTGGGTTGCTTACCAGCCTAACGCCTTGTATGCTTTCCATGCTGCCCATTACTATTGGTTATATTGGCGGTTATGAAGCTAAAAGTCGCCTGCAAGCAGCTGCCCAATCGACTTGGTTTGCTTTGGGATTAGCCACAACATTAGCGGCGCTGGGTATTATAGCAGCTTTTGTCGGAAAAGTCTACGGTCAAGTAGGAATTGGTTTACCGATAATCGTCAGTGTCATCGCAATTCTCATGGGGCTGAACTTACTAGAAGCCTTGCCCTTGCCATTACCTGCTACTGGAGGAACTGAGTGGATTTCTCAGGAATTACCGTCGGGAGTGCGATCGTATCTCATTGGGTTGAGTTTCGGTGTCGTCGCCTCTCCTTGCAGTACCCCTGTTTTAGCTAGTTTGCTGGGTTGGGTTGCTCATACTCAAGATTTAATTTTAGGCGCTGTCTTATTGCTTTCTTACACAGCAGGTTATGTTGCACCATTAATTCTGGCAGGTACATTTACTGCTTCAATTAAAAAAATACTTGAGTTACGTCGTTGGTCTGGATGGATTAATCCAGTGAGTGGTGCATTATTGGTAGGATTTGGTGTGTTTTCTCTGATTTCGCGGATTCCACTAGGAAGTTTTTAGCAAAAAGCGGTTATGAGTCTTGTAGAGATAAATATAGGCTGATCGCAAAATCTACTCATATAAGAGCGCTCAAGTGCGTCTAACGAGTGGGAGACGCTACGCCTTCGTCCTTAGACGTGGCGTCAGCCAAGGCGGTTCAATAAATTAAGCTTCTTTGGCAAATGAATGCGTAAGTCCAAATACAGTCAGGAAAACTCTACTTACTATTAGAAATACTAATGTCTATAGAAAATTCTGCTTCCCAATCAATATTGTCGGCACCCAAAAAATTCTTACAGCAGGAATTTTTGCCTGTACTCACAGATTTACGCTTGGCGATCATCCTACTGCTGACGATCGCACTCTTTAGCGTTAGCGGTACAGTAATCGAGCAAAGTCAAAATCTCGCATTTTACAAAGCCAATTACCCAGAGCATCCAGCCTTATTCGGTTTCCTCACCTGGAAAGTTATCTTAATTGTCGGTTTAGACCATGTTTACCATACCTGGTGGTTTTTGGCATTACTCATATTGTTTGGGACTTCAATTACCGCCTGTTCCTTCACCCGTCAGCTTCCTGCCTTAAAAGCTTCCCGTCGGTGGAAATATTACGAAGAACCCCGGCAATTTCAAAAGTTAGCTTTGAGTGCAGAAGTAGAGACTGTTTCTCTGAGTTCCCTTCCCCCTCTATTGCAAAAACGTCGCTACAAAATTTTTCAAGAAAAAGATGATACTCTCTACGCCCGCAAGGGAATAGTGGGGCGTATTGGACCAATTATAGTTCATATAGGTATCATAATTATTCTGCTGGGGTCGATTTGGGGAGTCATGACTGGATTTATGGCTCAGGAAATGGTTTCCAGTGGTGACACATTTCAGGTGAGAAATATTGTCGATGCAGGCCCATTAGCAGACAAGAATATTGTCAAGGATTGGTCTGTGCGAGTCAATCGTTTTTGGATAGACTACACTGCTTCTGGTGGAATCGATCAATTTTACTCAGATATGTCCGTTTTGGATAACCAACAACAGGAGGTTGACCGTAAAACAATTTTCGTCAACCAACCTCTGCGTTATAATGGCGTTACTTTTTACCAAACTGACTGGGGAATTTCTGCTGTTCGCGTTCAAGTTAATAACAGTCCGATTTTCAAGCTACCCATGGCGTTAATTCCTACCAAGGATAAAGGACGTATTTGGGGAACTTGGATTCCCACTAAACCAGATTTAAGCCAGGGTGTCTCTTTGCTAGCAAAAGACTTGCAAGGAATGGTGTTGATTTATGATGCCACAGGTAAGCTTGTTGATACTGTTCGCTCAGGAATGTCTACTCAAGTTAATGGTGTCACACTAAAAATTCTCGATGTCGTTGGTAGCACTGGCTTGCAAATTAAAGCCGATCCAGGAATACCTATTGTTTACCTGGGGTTTGCCTTACTGATGCTGGGTGTCGTTATGAGTTACTTCTCCCACTCACAAATTTGGGCTTTGCAAAAAGATGGGCAGCTTTATGTCGGGGGTAAAACTAATCGTGCCCAAGTCGCTTTTGAACGCGAAGTGCTGGAAATTCTAGATCTCCTTCATTCCCCGCAGCCATCTGGGGAAAAATCTCTTATTGCCGACGAATCTCAGCTTACTCGTCCAGTTTAATCGGACGCATGATGATGTCCGGTAGCATAATCATGCGTCCTTTGAACCCCACCACGCTCCTCGCCTACAGCGCTGGCTCCCCAAGCCCGCCAAAGCAAGCGGGGAGGGGTTCATGCGGAATTAAGGTTAATTTACCAGACATTATAGCCGTTCTCAATCAAATCCCATACACTCTCGCCCTCTCACAAGATTGGAAGATGGGTGCCCCTGAATGGGCGCGAAGCTCTCTTGACGCGAAATCTGCCTGTGAAAGTACTCTCAAGGCGCGAGTTTCGCGCGAAGCTCTCTTGACGGTTGCAGACGCCCCCAAGACTTCGCGGAGTGAGGGCATGAGCGTATGTGACTGAAACGAGAATCGCTATATTAAGAAATTGGTAAACTCATGAAAAAGTGCATGAAATTGAGAGCCAAAATATCTGATTTTCATGCATGAATTGGAGAAAAAGACAATGCAAAGTAGAAAATTACGCTCACAGGTGGGGAAAGATGGAATCTTACATCTTGATATCCCTGTAGGTGTGACAAACTCTGAAATAGAAGTTATGGTGATTTATATGCGAATAGAACTATCAGCACAGGTAAAAACACCATCCGAGTTAGGTTGGGCTCCTAATTTTTTTGAGCAGACAGCAGGTTCTTTACAGGATGATCCAATAGTGAGATATCCCCAAGGTAAATATGAACAACGTGAGCCATTAGAGTGATTTATCTGTATCTGCATACCTCAGTAGGGGCGAACGGCCGTTCGCCCCTACTTCTGATGATGCACCTCAATCACGGTATGCACATTACCACGAGGTAAAAAATCTCCTTTGATCGTCACCTCTAACGGATCGGTTGCCACAACAAAATCATCTAAAATTTGATTAGTCACTTCCTCGTGGGAAATGTAGCGATCGCGGTAACTATTTATGTAAAGTTTTATTGCCTTCAATTCCACGACTCTTTCATTCGGCACGTAGGTAATATAAATCGTCGCAAAGTCTGGATAGCCTGAAAAGGGACACTTACAGGTAAACTCTGGCAGAGTAATATTAATGTTGTATTTCCTTCCCACACGCGGATTAGGAAATGTGATCAATTCTCCCTCGGCAATGTTGCGTTCCCCATACTTCATTTCTTCGCTCAGCGGGGATGTCGTTTCTGGTACAAAATTACTCATAAATTTTTCGGAAAAGAAAGCTCCCTAATAACTTAGTCATTAAGAGTTATTTCGAGTGTAAATCATTGTTGCTCTTATTGTACAGGTAACTCGGAATGCCTCTTAATTCCTCACTGCCTTACAATTCTTCTTGCTCCCAGTCTGGGCAACTCTCACTTTCCCATCCAGAAGGGTGCATAGCACAAACTAACAGATTTCCGCTGTAGACTTGCCCATGGTAATGACGACAACCAATGCAAGCAGAATTTTGTTCGGCTGTTGGTTCGACTGAATAAGGGAAACCCAAATCCATGTCATCTCCCACAACATCTTCCAGTTCCCAGTAAGCTTCTAAAATTGGTTCAGCCAAATCATGCAAATATTGATCAAGCTCAGTTGCAATTGAATCTTGTACTTGTTCGGTGATTTCTTCGGTTAGCTCAAAAATGGTATCAACCATTTCACCCATACCCTGGAAAAACCGCTCCACTTCATCAGATACTACTTGTACAACTTCCCAAATATCTTTTTGCCACTTTTCCATAAAAATTAGTACGCCGGAACGTCCTCTGATAAGTGAGGAGGAGACAGAGCCCTCCAATTAAACTTTAATTTTACAAAAATATATATATTAATTTATTTTATGACACAAAGTTTGATACATTGTCAGCTGGTTAAGAGTGATAAATTATTTAAATTTTTTTCCTCCTAATTTCTGCATAGAGATTACAGAGCCTGTCAACTAACCTTGTTCTCGCTGTAGCCTTCTTAATTCTTCTTGCATTTGTTGCACTTGTGTGCGCAATCTATCAACATTTTCTGTTGGTGGTGCTTCTTTGGCTTTTGGGTGTTCTTCTTCCTCTAAAATTTCAATACGGCGAGGTTCTGAGGCTGGTGTTTTCTCAACTGGTACACCTATTGGCGATGACTGCTGAGCTTGCTTCATCATATCTTCAACAAAGCGCCGACCTTCCTCTGTTGTCATTTCACCCCGCGCAACCATTTCGTCTGCGAGCTTTTCGACTTGCGATCGCAGTTCGGCTAATCTTCCGCCTGCTTTCTCACCCGCATAAGACGCCAACCCAACACCGAGGTAAAAGGCTTTTTTAACAACATCTCCGAAACCAGGCATTGTCGCTCTTGCGCTCCTAAAATGAGGCGACCCGGAGACTACGCCTACTACAAGCATCCCGTGTTGCTGCTACCTTCCGGTCCTGACAAGATTTGGGCGTTGCAGTCGCGTAGATCCAGGTCTAAAAATAGCATAGCATCAAATTTAGGAATTGGGAGTTTATTTTAGATTTTGCATTTTTATCGGGGTGAGTATGAAGATGTTTTTTAGCGTTTCTCGGTTGTGTGTCATACACTCTCGCCCTCACCCCCATCCCCTCTCCCAAACTTGGGAGAGGGGGGAAGCTTACACAGAGGCGCTTTTCGAGTGCGAGAAAAACGGTGTCCTTTTTGCAATCCCACGTTTAAAAACGTGGGTTCCCCACACCCTACACCCTCTAAAGTCTGTGACTCAAACGATAACAGCACTCTTGATTAAACCCGCCTCTACTCTCAAATTATTCCACCAAAATTCGCCATTCATAAAGTTGATAGTTGACGCAACCATTTTGGATCAAAGGATCGGCAGCCACAATGGCTTCGGCTTCATCCATTGATGCCGCTTCAAACAGCATCATGCCACCTCCTCGTTGCTGCCAATACCCAGTTTTTGCCTGATGTCCTTTGGCAATCAACTCTTGCACATAGGCTTTATGTGCTGGTACATATTGATCAAAAGTACTTTTGTCAACTTTACCTTCTTCAATCTTTACAAACCACGACATTTGCTCTTCCTCTTAAATTTCTATGTTGAAATATTTTCCAAGCGCTTGTCAGGTTCGTAAGTTACATTATATAGATTCTCCAATATATCAGTTCTCAGTTGTATCTTATATATTCTCCTCCCAAAGTGGCGTTCCGGGGCACCTGGGGATATAATTAAGAATAGCTATAGCTGCGATCACTCCGGTTCACGGTCAAAATTGACGAACACCATTCAAAAATGTTTATTGATGAAATTGCAATTGAGTATATGTAGCAAGGGCGATCGTTTTACCGTCTGGGCTAAATGAAATTCCCCACAATGATGCACGATGACCTTTCAGAAGGCAGCTATGAGTCACGGGCATGTGTAACGCCCTAATCCTTGCCCTATAGCGGGTTTCCCTCCCATATCACAGGACAAAAAACGGGATCTGCATAGTCTGGACTTCCGTCATCTAATTTCCTGCACATTAGATCGTTATTGTAAACATGGACTTTTCCGTTCTTTAGTTTATGTACACGATACCGATTGTTTCTATCCTGCAAATGGAGAGCAATTGCAATGCGTGGATTGCTACTCTGATTCTGAGCGCTACCATGGAACGTAAGACAGTGATGGAAGCTTACTTGCCCCTTTTTCAGATTCATCGGGATCTTATGTATAGGTTTCCCGCGCGATTTTGATATAAGCCTACGATCTAATTCTTTCACATCAGAGTTTACGAAGTGTGAGTGCAATCGATCTGGCGACTCATCTTTAGCCCATAAGTGACTACCATCGATCATCGTGATGGTTCCCATACTCTCGTCACAATCATGCAGGGGTATCCATGCGGTTAACATGTCGTCAGAAGTACACGTCACCCAATAAGCACGGTCATAATGCCACCCAATCGTTGTCCTGGCTGGATTGTTGTCGGGCGGCTTATACAAAAGAGAACTGTGAAACAGCCTCATCTGGTCACTACCACTAAGTCGTGATGCAATTGACCCTAAAATGGGTTTCATGGCTAACTCGTGGATTTGCACATTTAATTGCACAATATAATCGTTGATACGCAGACAGTCACCCTGTTCCTGTGTCCAATCCTCGAAAGGCTTAAGTGGAACGGGGAGTTTGGCGTCACGCTCGCCTGCATAGTGACGTTCGCTACCCCAGATGGCTTTGTCAATTTCTTCATCCGAGTAAATCTTTTTTGAGATGTACCAGCCGTGTTTGCGATAGAACGCCACATCCTCCTCAGATGGTAAAAACGCTTGCTCTTCTGCCGTTAGTTCATAAATATTTATTTCCATTTCGTCTCTCCTATTCGCGGTTGTGCTTCAAAGGAGTGCAGGTTTAGTTCTCATCTTTGGGACTAATAAAAAACAAGCGCCAGAAAACGATTAATGAACTGCCCTATGGTCACTCTACTCAAACCATCTAAAATCCCCACAAAGCTCATTTCATCCGGACTTTTGACTTTTGACTAACTCCTGGTGGTACTAGGTTCTGTTGTTCTGTTTCAATATTAATTGATAACTTTATCAATTTGGGGAAATATAAATGACATCAAATAGCATCCTGTTTGAGTGTTTTTATTTTTGATGATAGCTTAAAATACTTTTGAAATAACCGTACTCAATATGTGTTTTAAAATACGGATTTAATCTATAGGACTCATATTTGATTTTTGAAAAAAACTCAGTAGATTTTCTGTTCCCTACCTCCACGAGTCAATTCAGAAATCAAACCGGATTTCTATATTTATAAAAAGTATCAGAAGCAGCTTGCTTATTCCTTGAAAATTGGTTAGCAGCAAATATGCATCATAATTTAGTGCAAAGCTTTACCAACGGGCATTATGGATATTAGCCGCGACATTGACTCATTTACTCAATAACTGCTTGTAATATTAATTTTTTATGAACGATCGCAAAGGTGGCGTCCTGCGTCAGCAGCGCCTTTGGCATCACCTTCTTCCACTGCTGCATTCGTTCTCAAATAATCCCGCACGCGATTGCACCCCTCAGTTAATAAATCTAGCTTGAGAATTCGTGGCAAGTTCCACAGAATTAACTTGCTGTCTTCACCAACTGAAGCTAAAAAAGTACCGTCGTGGCTTACATTAACTCCCCTTACCGCAGAACTATGCCCTCGCAACGTTGCTAGTTCCGTACCGTCCAACTTCCACAGTTTCACCTGGTTGTCTACACTTGCGGTAGCGATCGTTTTACCGTCTGGGCTAAATGAAATTCCCCACACTGGTGCACGATGACCTATGAGAGTTTTCAACCTAGTACCATCAAGTTTCCACATCTTCACTGTACCGTCTGCACTACCAGAGGCGAGAATATTGCCTTGGGGGTTAAATGCAACTACCCACACAGTCGCATTATGAGCAGGAAAACTTTTCTCTAACGTGTTTCTTTTCGTGACGGAGACGCTTCTCTTCTCCTGAGAGAGACGCTCCGCGAACAGCGCTGGCTCACCATCAAGTTTCCACATCTTCACTGTACCGTCTCCACTGCCCACCGCAATTCTAGTACCGTCTGGGCTGAATGCTAATCGCCACAAACCTTTGCCACTTCCATTGAAAGTATTTATTAATGTCCCGTCAAGTTTCCAAAGCTTTACTGTATCATCTTGACTTGATGAAGCAAGGAAAGTACCGTCAGGACTAAAGGCGACTGACGTCACCATAGCCTTATGACCAGTGAGAGTCTTGACTAAAGTGGGAACTCGCTGCCAAAGTTTTACGGTAGTGTCCAAACCACCAGAAGCAATTAACTTACCATCAGGGCTAATATCAACAGAGATTACTGGTGCTTGATGTCCCATAAATGTTGCTAGCAATTTGCCTTGACGATCCCAAAGTTTAACCTTGTTGTCTTGACCCGATCCTGCTGTAGCAATTGTGGTACTATCAGAACTGATATCAACTCCATATATGCCATTTTCGTGAGCAGTGATGGTTGAAAGTAATGGGTTGTGACTAGACCAAAGTTTCACAACGCTGTCTGTGCCGGCTGAAGCAATGTAGCTGCCGTCAGGACTCCAAGCTAGCCCCCACACTGGTGCACTATGCCCTCTAAACGTAGCTAATTCTGAGCCGCTAATGTGCCTTAGTTTGATTGTTTTGTCCAGACTAGAAGAGGCAATAATTTGACCATCCGGACTAAATGCGACGTCTGTGACAATTCCAGTATGACCCTGAAAGGTTTTTAACAATGTACCTTCGGAAGTCAAAAGTTTAACAGTATTGTCTCCACTTGACATGGCGATGGTGTTACTTTGTGGACTAAAGATGACTTGAGTATTTTTTGTAGGAGTAAGTATAGTTTTTAGCAACTGACCGGATCGCCGCCAAAATTTCAGCATGTTATCCTGACTTACAGTGACAAAAATCTGACTATTTGGACTAAATGCTACTGCTGATAATCCTACTAGTTCACTCTCAATAGTTTTGAGTAAAGTACCGTCCTGAGTCCAAATTTTGAGAATACCATCTATACTTGTAGAAACAATTAACTGACCATCTGGGCTAAACTTGACTACCCAGATAGGCGCATTGTGACCAGTGAGAGTTCTTATTAGCTCACCATTTCGTTGCCAGATTTTTACCGTGTGATCGTCAGATGCGGAAACAAGCGTCTTGCCATCACGGCTAAAATCTACTGCTCTAGCAACTCCAGTATGACCAATGAGAGTTGTCAATAAGCTACCGTCACGCCGCCAAAGTTTTACTGTGTTATCTGTGCTAGCTGAGGCAATGACAGAACTGTCAGGGCTGATCGCCACTCCCATAACAGGGGCTTGATGCCCCGATAAGCGGTTGTATTCATCTGCTCCGTAAACAGCTTGCGCTAGGGCATTTTTCACTTGATTCTTAATACTTGGAGCTGCAGAGTTGATGTTTTGCAGTTTTCTTTTCGCTTTGATACCTTCTACAAGCGCATCTAACTTCCGATTTGAAGCAAACAATCCTTCAGAAGACGACACTAAAGCTTTAATTTCGCTTACCCTTGCAAGGTACTCGTTCGTAACTGCTCTTTTGTACTGCTTATATGTTGCTACCCCTAAGGCGCAAGTCACTACCAAAGCTATAGTAACTGTGAACAATAAGAGTTTTTGTCGAGAAGCGGCTTTTTTCTCTTGAGCTAGTCGTCTTTGTTCCTCTATAAGTCGTGCTTCAACTTCAAGAGCGCGTTGTGCTTCTAAAGTAAGTTGGACTTCTTTTCTATCAACTTCGGTACTATTCGCTAAAAATTGATAGTCCAGATCGCTCAAACTTTTACCCTGCGCCCAGGATAAAGCGTCAACTAAAGCTTGTCCCCGCAGCAGTCGCGATGAATCTGTTTGAGCGGATGCAATCCAAGCATCGAAGGTTTGGGAGAAGGGGCGCAGTCTTCTAAATTGTTTGTTCACCCACATGAGGTTAAAGACTTCTGCGTAAATTCGGTTTTTGACTTGTAAGAAAGAGTGATGTTTGATGACTAATCCCGATAGTAAAAGTTCAATTTGCTCTGGACTATCATCGGTGGATACTTGCACACCTTGTAAGATTTGCTGATATATGCCTAGCAATCTTCCTGCACGATTCTCATTACGCATCAGGCGATCGCGTATCGTCTTTAAATGCTCTGGTTCATCAAGCGATTCCCAATTGTCAATTAGGTGCGATCGCACAATACTTTCTACCCAAAATTCTTCTGTTAAGAGTAGCATCTGACTCTGGGGTAGTTTTTCTTCTACTGCCCAATCTAGCAATTGACAAAGTTTTTGCGTCAAAAATGGCTGTCCTCCACTCCATGCTATTATTTCTTTAAGAATCGTGTGGGGACGCTCAAATTTTCCGACAAATCCTTGCGCCAAAGGCAATGCTTCTTCCAAACTAAAACTACACAGATCGATAGCTTTACCAATGTTAAATGGGGTTCTGGTTTTGTCGCGGATTAAATCGCTGGGAGTTGCGACGCCAAAGAGAGCAAAAGTAATGCGGTGATATTCTGGATTATGCGATCGCTGATTATAGCAGTAGCGAATCAGCGCAAAAAAATCATCCACTGGAAAATCTAAACTAAGAATACTATCGATTTCATCTATCAAAACACACAGCTTTTTATCCGCAAATTGATTTAGTAATAATTCTATAAATTCACTCAATCTTTGCAGCAGGGATATATCTTCAAGTTCCTGCCACCAAGTTTTTAAATTAATTTTCCCCGAACAACTAAATCCCCGCCACAAATCTCCCACCACACCCTTGTACCATTGTAAAGGGGTAATATGTCTGCTGCCAATGCGGGTCATGTCAACGTGGGTACAGAGGTATCCTTCTTTTTCTAGCTGGTGTTTAACTCTGACAAGTATTGAAGATTTTCCCATCTGTCGAGCATTGAAGACATAACAAAATTCCCCTGCCTTCAGGAAAGTATACAGTTGTTCATCAGCACGACGCACCACATATGTAGGGTCTCCTGAATGCAAGCTGCCACCGACTTTAAATTGGCTAAAAACCATTGGGAAATTTACCGATAAGTTAGCGTGACCAGGCTGAGAACGTCCCCAAAGTTTATCAGTACGCTCTTTATAAAAATAACTTCATTTTCAACTTGAATAACTACTGTAGCAGAAAAAAGATTAACTAAAGTGCTTGACAAATACTAATTTATCTGAAACTGTTCCTGTGAAATGTCTTTAGCAATTATTTAACTGTAGATTTATGTATCTATCTCTTAAAATAGAGTAGTAAAAAATACTCTCTTTGAAAGAATACAGAAAATATAAGGTCGAGTAAAGTAACTTTTTTACGATCTAGTAAGTTTGTAACTTAAATGTCTCACTGAAATGCAAGTGTTAACTAACTATTGACCTTATAACGAATGGTTGAATAATGAAGGACAGTTAACAAAGGTCACAATCACTCCTATGAAACAATCTCAGAGCAAGAGAAAACGCGGAACTGTGCTGACACCAAAGGGACTGAAGCGGCTACAAACAGCAATTCTGGCTGTGGAAATGATGCAAAACAACGGCGATCGCTTAACTCTAAACGATTTAGGATCGCGCATCAATGTTTCTACTAAAACTCTGAGCCGATTATGGTCTTTGAATACAGGTGTAGACCAAAAAACTCTGAGACTGTGCTTTAGCTCCTTTAACTTAGAATTACACTCAGAAGACTACGTAATCCTGAGTGAACCAAACAAAATTGATTCTCAGGCGCAATTGTGCGGAAGCTTCACGTCTGCTTTCTGGAGTTCCGACAGAAGAACAGAAGTGCAGATGGCTTCAGCCCCATCGCCTAGTGAGGAGACACTGGTGAGAGAGTCAAGCGCTTTATGCACAGACTCATTTGTTAACTGTGGGGTAGATAAACTTGAACATCTTTGGTCATACCCAGATGGTCCGATACCTCTAGATTCCCCCTTCTACGTCCAACGGCCCCCAATTGAGGAACTGGCTTTTCATGAGCTAAATCAACTTGGTTGCGTGATTAGGATCTCAGCCCCTAAACAGATGGGTAAGAGTTCTCTTGTGCTACGGCTCTTAGCTTTTGCACAGAGTCAAGGGTATCACACAGTGAATATCAATTGCTACCAATTCGATTCCAATTGTCTAACTAACTTAAATCAGCTTTTGCGTTCTCTTTGCTGGCGAGTTGCTAAAGAATTAGGCATCTATCCCAACTTAAATGACTATTGGGATGAAGAAATTGGTTGTAAATTGAATTGCAGCTTCTACTTCCAGAACTATTTGCTCAAGCAGAGTCAAAGTTCAGTGGTTCTGGTGTTAAACGAAGTTGATCGATTTTTTAAAAATCCTGACATTGCTGAGGAGTTCTTTGCCTTATTACGTTCGTGGTGTGAGGAAGCACGACAAAATGCTCACTGGCAGAAGTTTAAACTAGTACTGGTTTACTCAAAACAAGAGTTAGTCACTCAGGATATCAACTGCTCCCCGTTTAACATTGGACTACCTATCTGTTTACCAGAATTTACCCAGCAACAGGTTGAAGACTTAGCCCACCGACACGGATTCTCCTGGAGTGCTGGTAAAGAATCTGCCCAACTGATGTCACTTGTAGGCGGACATCCAGCACTAATTCAGATTGCGCTGTATTCTCTTTCCTGTCAGAAATTAAGTCTCGATATGCTGATACAGTCGGCTTACGCCAACGCCGGGATCTACCGCGATCATTTATGGAGACTGTGGGTGAAGCTGCTGGAAAATCCTAGTTTGGCATCGACCTATGCTAAAGTTTTGGCGACTGGGCAAAGTATTTCTCTTAATCCGATTGAGGCTGTTCAGCTCGAAAGTTTGGGATTGATTCGCATTGAGGGCGTAAGCGCTCTTGTGCGTTGCGAACTCTACCGTGCTTACTTTCAAAAACAACTCCCTTTTGGCGGGTTGGTGAATGTGTAAATCTGAAAATTAACTTGTTAGGAATTTTAGATTCATTACAGCCAATGATGATCGGCTCAAGATAATTTTAAAGTGAAACGGCATCAGCCCCTTACGGATGGTAGCTGCTAAACCCTTACCCATTTCAATACAAGGGGATCTTTATCGTAGCGATAGGTAAAGCCGTCCCTAGTAGTGATAGACTGACCTTTGCTTGCCTTGCTTCTAATAGTGCTAATGGAATAGTGGGTTAATGCATTCATTTGCTGATGAGAAAGTTTTTCGCTTGTACTGATTTCTGTCTCATTTTGGGATTTATCTCGAGATGAATTCTTGGAAATGTCAATAACAATTTCTTTTGCTTTTTGCTGCTGATAATCCTGTACGGTCACAAGTTGCCAACTGGAATCAGATGAAAGTTCCAAAACCCATTGATGATAATTAAATAGACTTTCTCTGTGTCCAACACTGATAAATGTTGTTTTCGTCTCTTGTAACTGTTGGTATAAACTCCCTTCATTTTTCAAATCTAAGGCACTTGTTGCTTCATCTAATATTGTGAACCTTGGATGAGTTACTAATAGTCGTGCGAATGCAAGGCGTTGTTGTTCTCCTAGCGATAATATATTTTCCCAAGGAACCTCAGTATCAAAGCCTTCAACTCGACTTAGCAGGTTTTGCAGGTTTACTTGTTGCAAAACTTCTTTAAGTTCTGTGTCGGTCATTTGACGATTAGTATTGGGATAGAGTAACTGTTCACGCAAAGTTCCTAAAATAATGTAAGGTCGTTGGGGCAAAAATAAGACTTCTTTTAGGGGAGGACGCACCAGACGACCAGTTCCCGCATTCCATAAACCAGCGATCGCGCGTAATAAAGAACTTTTACCTCGACCACTCGGCCCCACAATCAATAACCCTTCTCCCGGTTGAACAGAAAGTGATAAGTCTTCAACGATCACCTGCTCATAGTTTGGCGTTTGTAATGTGACATTCTCAAAAGCAAAATAATTTTCTTCTATTGTTTTAATAGTACTTACATTTTCCGGTTGTTTACTTACTGCTTCTAACGCATTTGAAAACTCAGATAAACGCTCAACATAACTGGAAAATCTTCCTGAAGTGCCAAATTCACGTATTAATTCTTCCACAGCACCTGCAAAAAAATAGCAAGCTGTAGTTGCTTGTCCAATTTCTCCAAAATCAATATCACCTTTAATAAAGAGAGGTCCAAGCACTAAAAGCGTAAAAAATTCGATAGCAGCACGATATCCTCTGTTAAAAATTGCCTGAGTTCTTTCCCAATTAATCTTGTACTTAGCATTTTTTATGAGATTAACAAATCGGCGTTTAACTATATTCAGTTCTTGTTTTTCTCCTTGAAAAAAAGCTATCGACTCAGCATGATTGCGAACATGAGTTAGAGAATAACTATAATCAGCTTTAGATGTGAGTTCCGCCTGATTAATTTTAATTAATTCTTGATTTAAATAAACAGCAATCAGATTGCCTATAATTGTATAAATAAGTAAAGCTGTAGCGACTTGTTGGGAAATTGACCAAACAATTACTAAAAAAGTTGTCATTTCCAGTACTTTTTCTAAGAAAATAGCTGAAAAATTGAGAGCGCTAGTGGTAATTGGTTCAATTTCTTGAGATAAACGTTGATCTGGGTTATCAATATCAGCTTTAAAATTAACTTTATAGTAAGCACGATTATGGAAATATTTGTTTAAAATCTGATTGTTGAGCCATTGATACCAATCAAGAGCGATTTGATTTCTAATAAATTTGGTAAATCTGACTAAAATTGTTATCAATACTAGTCCAATAGCATAAATTGATATAGTATTAGTGAACTTAGAATAATCTTTTTCTTGAATAATGACATCAATTAAATAGCGATGAATAAAACTGTTAAAAGTATTTGCACCTACAAGGAGAATTATTAGTAATATGAGGAGAATAAGCATTCCCCAAGCACGAATAACATCTGAAAAGGCTCTTTCCCCTGGCTTTGTGGGATACCAGTAAGGGGCAGAGATAGCTTTTACATCTTGCCAGAATTGAAGAAAACTTGAAAAAACATTTGTTGAAGTTTGAGTTTGAATAACTTGTATTGTCATATTTTTATAAATTTATTTTTTTGATAATGGGTTTAACTTCACTCATTACTCATTTTTTAACTCATATTATCTAATTGCTGAGTATAGCTCTTTGCAGCCAAAACTATATCAGAAATGCTTATTGATTAGTCTACTGCTTGTTCAAGAAATTTTTCTATGTTGTGGACTAACGTCTGAATATGAGGTGGTGACACCATACTTATATGATTCCCAGGAACTACAACAGTTTCTAGACGTTCCACTAGTTCATTCCAGCCAAAGTCAAAGTCCTCATCAGTCTCACTGGCTTTAAATAAAACAACTGAGCCTGAGTAATACTGAGCTTTGTAATTTTGCATAGCTTGAGCGTTGATCTGGAGAATTTTTAGAAGAAGGGGAGCTTGCTCAAAGTCAAACCCTTTTATAACTATATTTTTCTGTTTAGCTTGTTCCACAGCATAAATTATCTGCTCCTCTGGTTCAAATTGCCGCAATTCCTCCAAACATAAGTCTAAATCTTTTTTAAATAACTCTACTAATAAAAAAGCATAGTCTACTGCTCCCTCATAACTTAGAGAAGGAGGAGTAGTATCTAGTAAAGCCAGCAGAGCTATGTGTTCGCCTTGATAGGAAAGTTGTTGAGCCATTTCAAAAGCTACTAAGCCACCAAAAGACCAGCCAGACAGAAAATAAGGACCATGAGGTTGAACTGTCTGTAACTCTTGGATATAGTGAGTTGCCATTTGTTCAATACTAGTGTGAGGTTGATTGTCAGGATTTAAACCAACAGATTGTAGCCCATATAATAATCGTTCTGAACTAAGATAATAAGCAAGATGGTGGTAGCAAAGAACATTTCCTCCTCCAGGATGAACACAGAATAGAGGTGGTTGATTGCCATGAGTTTTGATAGGAACTAGGGCAGACCAAGGTAAAGAAGGTAAGGAATTTGTTGAGGAATCTATAAAACGTGCTAGTTTTTCGATGGTAGGATATTGGAACAAAATAGCTAAAGGTAAATTTATCTGTAAATGTTTTTGGATCTGAGACATGAGACGGACAGCAAGAAGAGAATGACCCCCAAGTTCAAAGAAGTTATCTCGTATCCCAACAGGATGAATATCTAGAATATCTTCCCAAATTCGTACTAGTTGAAATTCCCAGAGATTTCGGGGTGCGTCAAAGTCCTTTGGCAGATCCTTTTGGACAAGTTTCTCAGGCAGTCTTACTTGGGGAATTTGCTCTGCTGAAATTCTTTTTATTAATGTTCCCAAGCGTTGCTCTGGCAAATCGATAATGCTGTGTATCAGAGCCTGAAAATGTTCCAGAATAAAAGTTATAGCCGAATTATCATAACGGTGTCGATTGTAAATAATGCGAAACTCCAACTCTGAACTTGGACCAACTAGAATGGTGAGGGCATATTTCGTTTGCGCACCTATAGAACGAACCTGAAGTTGATTCTTGTCATGCTTTACAGACTGTTGTACTGATGAATCGACCGGATAGTTTTGGAAAACCAGAAGGCTCTCGTAAAGGGGTAACGATCTAGGTACTTCACTCCATTCGTGAATTTGTCCTTGAGAGCAGTATTCATAATCGCGTTGCGTAAAGCTTTTATCTTGAATATCTCTAAGCCAAGACCAAAGTGATGCTTGGGAAGAAATTTGAAACCGTATTGGTAAAGTATTAATGAAAAGACCTAACATAAATTCAGATCCTACCAATTCTGGGGGACGACCAGAGACAGTCGCACCAAATACTACATCTTCAAGACCACTATAGCGACTCAACAGCAAGCCCCAAACTCCTTGAACCAAAATGTTCAAAGTCAAGTGATGTTGCCGCACCAAAGATTGTAAAGCTGCTGTCGCCGAAGCTGCCAAGTAGGCTTTTTGTTCACCGTAGCGTTCTTCTTGGGCAGAAGGATTAATAGGTTCAGCTTCTATTCCTAACGGAGTTGGGCTTTTGAAACCTTGAAGCTTTTCCCGCCAGAATGTCTCTGCCTGCGACAAATCCTGCTGTTTTAGCCAGACGATATAATTTCTGTAGGGATGGCTGGGTTCTAATGATAAATCTTGATTTTTGCTGAATACTTCATAGAATGCGAAAATCTCCTTTAAGATGAGAGGTACGCACCAGCCATCTGTAAGAATGTGATGAGAAGTCCAGATGAATTGATAAGCATTCGACTCTACTTGGAAAAGCGCCAATCGCATCAGCGGTGCTTTATTCATCTCGAAACCAAGTAGTCTATCTGCACTAAGATAGGTTTTTAATTTTTCTTGCTGCTGGCACAGAGAAAGTCCTCGCCAATCTTGTAGATATAGTGAAATTTCTACTTCCTTCAGTACAACTTGCAGTGGCTCATTTTGATTTTCCCAAATAAATGCCGTTCTGAGGATATAGTGGCGATCAACGACGCGTTGCCAAGCTTTTTCAAAGGCTAACAAATCTAATTCTTCAAATTGCAAGTCAAAAATGGACTGCTCAATATGTATCCCTGAGTTGGAAGCCGATAGAGTCTCGAACAGCATTCCTTGTTGTGAAGGAGAAAGTGGATAAATTGATTCAACGGTTTTAATTTTGAACTGAGTTAATAACTCATCCAGTTGTAATTGATTTAACTGTACTTCTGGAAAATCACTCGGTGTAGATCCTCTATTTTCTGCTAACTGGCAATGTTCTATGATTGAGGCGATCGCTTGAATATAGCTCTGTGCCAATTTCTCCACTGTGGCACGAGTATGAACATGAGTATTGTAAGTCCAATCAATTTGTAATTCACCTCCTACAACTAGAGCATTGATATCCAATAGATGGTCACGAGTTTGCTTCAAACTGTGGTTGCTTCCAGTAGATTCCTGGGCAAATTTCCAACCAGTTTCTGATTGTATTTGGTCAAATTGTCCCAGATAGTTAAAGCTAATTTCTGCGGCGGGAATTGTCTGTATTTGTTCATGAATAGTAGTATCTTTGCACAAGTAACGCAATATACCATAGCCAATTCCACGATTGGGAATCGCTCGTAATTGTTCTTTGATTGATTTGATAATTTCTCCTAATTGGTTCACTGCAGACAGTTGCAATAATACGGGAAACAAACTGGTAAACCAACCTACTGTCCGTGATAAATCGACATCTGGAAATAGTTCTTCCCTACCATGTCCTTCCAAATCAATTAATACTGTTAAATTTTCCGTACACTCTGCTATTGAAAGTACTAAGGCACTGAGTAGTATATCGTTAATTTGTGTGTTATAAGCTTCATTTACTGACAAAAGTAGAGCTTGGGTTTCTTCTTGACCTAATTTTAGTGACACACAAGCTGTATTACCTACTGTATTTTCTTGTTGAACATCAGCATAATCTAATGGTAGTGGTGTTACCTTAGACCAAGATTGATTCAGCCAATAATCTAACTCTTGTTTTATAATTTCTGATTGTGCAGCCTGGTTTAGTTTCTCTGCCCAATCAATAAATGCTGTTGTTTTCGCACTTATGTTTAAAGGTTTCTGAGTACTCAATTGCTGATAAATTCTTTGTAAATCTGATAATAAAATTCGCCAACTTACACCATCTACTGCTAGGTGATGAATAATAATTAGTAATCGGGCATTACTTTCATCACCCAACTTAAACATTACCACTTGTATGATCGACCCGGTTGACAAATTCAAAGAAGCTTGATGTTGTGCTGCGATTTTTTCTATAGCTTGTGTTTGTTCACTTCTAGGGATTGATGATAAATCAACTACGGCAAATGGTACACTATCATCTACCCCTTGGTTGATTTGTTTGTATTCATCGGCAACGGATGTGAATCTTAAACGCAAAGCATCGTGATGCTCTAGCAATTTTTTCACAGCTATTGCAATTAATTCACTTTGCAGATGATTTGGAATCTGCAGTAAAACTGACTGGTTATAATGGTGAGCTACTTGCTTATTTTGTGCAAAGAACCATTGTTGAATTGGTGTGAGGGGTGCGGTTCCAGTCACTATACCTTGTTTACACTCAACACTCACTGCTGTATTTGCTACCCTAGCAAGTTCGGCGATGGTTTGGTTTTGGAATATTTGCTTAGGAGTGATTTGTAATCCTGAGTTTTTAGCACGAGAAACGACTTGAATACTCAGGATGGAGTCGCCACCGATTTCAAAAAAGTTGTCGTGGATACTGACTTTTTCTTTGAGTAGCAGTTGTTGCCAGATACTTGTTAAGATTTGTTCTATGGCTGTACGTGGTGCTACGTATTCATCTTCCCGGATAATTTCCCCATCAGGTTTTGGTAGTGCAAGACGGTTTATTTTGCCGTTGGGTGTTAATGGTAGGTTGTCTAAGATGACAAAGTTACCAGGCACCATGTATTCTGGTAGGTGTTGCTTGAGGAATTGTCGCAGTTGGTTGGTGGTGAGTGATTCATCACTCTTGACTACATAAGCAACTAAACGTTTGGTACCTGGGATATCCTCTGTGACAATGACTACGGCTTGCTTAATTTGGGGGTGGGTGTTGAGGACTGCTTCAATTTCTCCGAGTTCGATGCGGAAGCCGCGAATCTTCACTTGGTTATCGATACGTCCAAGGTATTCTATATTACCATTACTCAGGTAACGTGCCAAGTCTCCTGTTTTGTAAAGACGTTTTGTGGCATCACAAAAGGGATTTGGGAGAAATTTTTCTTGGGTGAGTTCTGGGCGGTTGAGGTAGCCTCTGGCTAAGCCATCTCCTCCGATGTACAATTCTCCTGGTACGCCTATGGGTACTGGTTGGAAATGTGGGTCTAAGATGTAAAGTTGGGTGTTGGCTATAGGGCGGCCTATAGGAACGATTTGTTGCCCAACACCACGCCTGCAATTCCAAAATGTGGCATCAATACAAGCTTCTGTTGGCCCATAGAGATTGTACAGGTCTGTATTTATTTTCTCAAAAAAGTGTTCTTGCAGAACCATAGGCAATGCCTCTCCACCACAAAAGACTCGTTTGAGAGATTTACAGGTTTTAAACTCTTCCTCTTCCAACAGCATTTGTAACAGTGATGGTACAAGTTGGAGCGTTGTTATCTGCTCTGTGGCAATTATTTTCGTTAAATAAACACTATCTTGATGCCCCCAAGGTTGCGCCACAACAAGCTGCGCTCCTGTCAGTAAGGGTGCGTAAAACTCCCATACTGAAGCATCAAAGCTAAAAGGTGTTTTTTGAAGAACTTTGTCTGTTTCAGTTAGGGGGAACTCTGTTTGCATCCACAGCATATGGTTGCAAATAGCGCTGTGAGGAATTGCCACTCCCTTGGGTTGACCTGTAGAGCCTGAGGTATAAATGACATACGCTAAGTTATATGGCTTAACCCCATTGCTTGGATTTTCATCACTTTTTTGACAAATAATTTCCCAGTCTGTGTCCAAAGCCACTACATCTACTTTAGTTGGGGACAATTCTGAGATAATTTGTCTTTGGCTTAATAGAACTTTCACTTGAGAATCCGCCAACATATAACTCAGGCGTTCAACTGGATAATTGGGGTCGAGGGGTATATAAGCACCACCAGCCTTAAGTATCCCCAACAGTCCCACTACCATATCTAAAGAACGTTCTACGCAAATACCCACCAGCACCTCTAGTTTTACACCCAAAGACTGTAAGTAATGTGCTAACTGATTAGCGCGACGATTCAATTGTTGGTAAGTCAGTTGCTGATCTTCAAATACAACTGCTACAGCATCTGGGGTAAGCTGAACCTGCTCCTCAAACAACTGATGGATACATTTATCAAAGGAATAGTCTACTTGAGTGTTGTTCCACTCAACAAGTAGCTGCTGTTGTTCAGCTGCTGTCAACAGTGGCAATTGTGAGATTTGCTGTTCCGGGTTAGCAATAATACCTTCAAGCAATGTCAGAAAATGACTCGTCATTCGCTCAATGGTGGACGAATCAAACAAATCAGTGTTGTACTCCCACACTCCCAACAGTCCAGTAGCAGTGTTCTGCATTGATAAGGTAAGATCGAACTTGGCTGTTACACTTTCTGTCGTTAATGAAGTCACAGTTAACCCAGTCAGTTCAACTTCAGACATGGGCACATTTTGAAGAGCAAACATCACCTGGAATAGAGGTGTATGGCTGAGATCCCGTTCTGGCTGCAATGCTTCCACAAGCATTTCAAAAGGTAAGTCCTGATGAGTATAGGCATCCGTTGCTACGTCTCGAACACGAGTGAGTAATTCACTAAAGCTCGGATTACCTGCCAAGTTGGTACGCATGACTATAGTATTGACAAAAAAGCCAATTAACCCTTCAATTTCTAAGCGATCACGGTTAGCAATGGGAGATCCTACCAAAATATCTTCAAGTGCAGTGTAGCGGTACAGTAAGGTAGCATAAGCAGCTAACAAAGTCATAAACAAAGTACAACCTTGCTCCTGGCTCAATTTCGCCAAACTAGCACTTAACTCAACTGAGAGTGTAAACTTCTGATATGCTCCAGCAAAAGTCTGCACAGCAGGTCTTGGTCGGTTTGTTGGTAAGGATAATAAGACTGGTGCATCTTTTAGTTGTTGCTGCCAGTAATTTAATTGGCTTTGCAGTACATCACCTTGCAACCAGTCTCTTTGCCAAATGGCGAAATCTGCGTACTGGATCGGTAGTGGTATTAACGAGGATGACTGACTTATTGAATAAGCATTGTACAACGATGCCAGTTCCTGGATCAACACACCGATTGACCACCCGTCAGAGACAATATGGTGCATACACACTAATAAAGCGTGTTCTGTCTGGGACAGCACGACTAATGTCACCCTGATTAATAATTCATTTGCCAAGTCAAACGGTTCAATAGCTTGTTGTTGCACTAATTGCTGTAAAGCACTTTCACGTTCGGTTGTGGGTAAATGCTGACACTCAACAACTGAAACTTTCCAATTGGTTTGTGTTTGAATGATTTGATTGGGTTTTCCATTAACGGTAACGCAATTGGTACGTAAAGCTTCGTGGCGATGAATAATTTCTTGTAAGCTTTGCTGTAACGCTACAGTATTGAGAGTTCCGATTAAACGTAAAGCCAAAGGAATGTTGTAAGAGGGGCTGTTCGGTTCAAACTGATCTAAAAACCACAAACGTTGTTGAGCATAAGACAGTGGTAAGTCTGTATTCTTGACTCTTGGTAGAATGGGTGGTGCAGACAGTTCTAGATTTTGTTGCTGTAATTGCTCAAGCGATCGCGCCAATTCAGCTACTGTTGGACTTGCAAACAACTCGCGTAATGGCAATTCCACTTTGAAAATGTTGCGGATACGTGAAGCCAGTTGTGTTGCTAATAGCGAGTGTCCCCCAATATCAAAGAAGTTATCATGAATACCGACAAACTCTAGTTTCAGCACTTGCGCCCAAATTTGTGCTAACAGTTCTTCAATCGGTTTACGTGGCGCAACATATTTGTCTGTGATCTCGTTGTGTAAATATGGTGCGGGTAAACTACGACGATCTACTTTGCCGCTTGGAGTTAAAGGCATAGACTCCAAGATAACTATTGCACTGGGAATCATGTACTCTGGCAATTTTGCTTTCAGAAATTGCCGCAGTGAGCTAATTGTCAGTGAACAATTCTGATGTGATACCACGTAAGCACAAGCGCGTTTATCACCTGGGGTATCTTCACGGGCAATGACACAACATGTTTGTACATCTCTATGTTGACTCAGTATTGCTTCAATTTCGCCCAATTCAATCCGAAAACCACGTATTTTAACCTGATTGTCGATGCGTCCTAAGTATTCAATATTACCATTTGCTAGATAGCGTGCTAAATCGCCTGTTTTATATAATCTACTTTCTCCAGTCTCATCAAACAGGTTGGAGATGAATTTCTGTTGCGTCAACTCGCTGCGGTTAAGGTATCCCTGCGCCAAACAGACACCACCAATGTGCAATTCTCCAAGTACACCTACGGGTACAGGTTGTAAATATTTATCCAGAATGTAAATTTGCGTGTTCGCAATCGGTCGCCCAATCGGAGGCAGTAACGGCCAATTCTCTACTGAATTCGCTAAAGTAAAAGTGGTAACTACGTGGCTCTCCGATGGTCCGTAATGATTGTGCAAACTACAATTATTTAATTTGCGGAACCACTCAGAAATGGCGGGAGTAATCTGCAACTGTTCCCCAGCAGTAATGATTTCCCGCAAATGACTATTAATTGATTTACTATCAATAGCTGCCTCGGCAAGTTGCTGTAAGGCAACAAAGGGAACGAATAGTCTTTCAACAGCTTTTTCATGGAGAAAACCTAACAAAGCTACTGGATCTCGTCGTAGTTCCTCCCCAACTAGGAACAATGTACCTCCGGAAAACCAGGTAGAAAACATTTCTTGGAAAGAGACATCAAAGCTGATCGGCGCAAATTGCAGCGTTTTTGCTTTAGTAGAAATTTGATTATTTTGAAGTTGCCATAAGATTAGATTACATAGAGCAAGCTGACTCATGGCTACGCCTTTAGGTTGACCTGTAGAACCCGAAGTGTAAATTACATAAGCTAAGTTATTAGCTTGTACGCCAGAAATGAGATTATCCTCACTTGACTGAGAAATCAGTACAGCGTCAGTATCCAAAAAAACTTGGTTTACCTGATGCTGAGGTAGTTTGCCCTGGAGTGAATGTTGGGTTAGCAACACTAAAACTTGAGCATCTTCTAACATGAAAGCCAAACGCTCAGTAGGATAGTTTGGATCGAGTGGTACATAAGCCCCTCCTGCTTTCAGAATTCCTAACACTCCTACGACCATTTCTAAGGAACGCTGTACACATAACCCGACTAGTGTATCAGCTTTTACACCTAAAGACTTAAGGTAGTGCGCCAACTGGTTAGCGCGGCAGTTTAATTGGTAGTAAGTTAGTTGTTGATTTTCAAATTCCACTGCCACTGCGTGAGGTGTACGCTCTACCTGCTCCTCAAACCACTGATGGATAGATTTATCTTGGGGATACTCAGTTTGAGTATCGTTCCACTCGACAAGTAATTTTCGTTGTTGGACTTCTGTCAGCAGGTGCAATTGGTCAATTTGCTGTTGTGGTTTGGAAACAATACTTTCGAGCAATGTAACAAAATGACCTGCCATCCGCTTAATGGTAGGTGCATTAAATAAGTCAGTGTTATATTGCCATGCACATACCAGTCCAGTGGTAGTGTTTTTTACAAATAGAGTCAAATCAAATTTAGTAGTTGTCCTTTCTGTCCCAAATGAACTGATAGTTAACTCAGTCATCTCTACTTCAGTTGTAGGTGCATTTTCCAGAATAAACATGACCTGAAACAGTGGCGTATAGCTGAGGTCTCGTTTTGGTTGCAATGCTTTTACCAATTCCTCAAAGGGAAGATCCTGATGAGCGTAAGCTTCAAGTGTCACTTGTCGCACTTGACTTAGCAACTGCTGAAAACTGAGATTCCCTGACAAATTAGTACGTAATGCTAAAGTATTGACAAAAAAGCCAATTAACCCTTCAAGTTCTAGGCGATCGCGTTTAGCAATCGGCGTACCTACTACGATGTCATCCGAGCCTGTGTAGCGATAAAGTAAAGTCACAAATGCCGTGAACAGCGTCATAAATAGGGTGGCTCCCTCTTGCCTGCTGAAATTGGCAAGTGCTTCACCCAGTTCATTTGGAAATCTTATATATTGAGTTGCGCCCCGAAAAGTTTGAATAGCTGGTCTAGGCTTGTCTGTAGGTAATTCTAGTAAGGTAGGAGCGTTTTTGAGTTGTTGCTTCCAGTAGTCAAGCTGCGTTTGTAAGGGCGAACAGCCGTTCATCCCTACATCTTGTAACTGTTGCCGTTGCCAGATAGCATAGTCAGCATACTGAATTGGTAGCTCAGGTAGCTCTGGGGACAACTTATTGCAGAGGGCTGAGTAAATAGTTGCTAATTCCCGCATCAATACACCCATTGACCAACCATCAAAAATAATGTGGTGTATTGTCAGTATAAAAACGTATTCTATCTCTGTAATTTTAAATATAGTAACTCGGATTAAAGGAGAACTAGCAAGGTTAAAGGGTCGAGCATTTTCTGCTGTAGCTAATTGCTGGCAAGCGATTTCTCTTTCACTTTCAGGTCGTTCTGCTAAGTCTACTACTGGCACACTTAAAGTTAAGCTGTCAGCAATTACTTGAAATGGCTGCTCATTGAGAATGCGGAAGTTAGTACGTAAAGCTTCGTGGCGAGAGATAATTTTGTTGAGACTTTGCTCTAGCGCCACAATGTTCAAGTAACCATGAAGTTTTAGAGCTGCTTGTTCATTGTAGAAGGGATTATCTGGTTCTAACTGGTTTAATAACCAGAGTTGTTCTTGGGCAAAAGACAGTGGTAAGTTCTGAGGACGCTCGGTTTTAATCAGGGATAAATCTGTATCGGTATCTACATCTTTATCTTTCAGTAACAAAATAAGTTCTGCTTTATTTCTAGCTAACAAATCGCGAGTTTCTGGTGTCAATACTCCCTCTGGAGCATCAACACACAAGCGATTACCTTCAACCCACAACTCCACATCCTGATGAGAGAGTTCTACTATAAATTGTTTGAGATTCATATAATCATGTCCTTTATATTATCAACGATTTCAGTAGAATATGTGAGCTACTCACTTCCAGCCAGAAGAATACAGATATAAAAACCGCCAAGACGCCAAGGTAGCCAAGAAAGAAGATCCAGAAGATAGGTAATCTGGAATAATCACAACTTATTTTTTCAAATTCGATATTTGTAAGGACTTACGCAAACTCTACTCTTTATTGGCGTTCTTGGCGTTCTTGGCGGTTCAATAAATTAAGCCTTTTCCTGTTCCTCATATTTCAATTTTTTCTCTACCAATTGCACCTACTTTAGTATTTTGTTTCCGCTGCGGCTTTTCTATCTTTGGTGCTATCTCAGCTATTGTGGGATATTCAAACAAACTGGCTACAGATAATTTAATAGAGAAAATATTTTTTAGCCGAGAGAGAACTTGAACAGCTATTAAAGAATCCCCTCCTAATTCAAAAAAGTTATCATTAATCCCTACCTGCTGAATTCCTAATAGTTCTTGCCAAATCTCGGCAACTTTTTGCTCAATTTCATCACGGGGAGCTACATAAGAATTATGTAAATCGGGTCTTGAGTGGAGTGCAGATGATTTTTCTTGTTGAAAAACATCCGGCTTTCTTTGTAATGGCTCCGCATTTTCTTTCTGCCCAGATTTCGTGCTAAATGCAGCTAATGCAGAAGCTTGAGCCATGATAATTTTATGTTCAAACGCTTCAGTTTCCGGAAAAGCAGCAACTTGAACAAAATCTTGAGCGCGTAGTGCGTCAAACCATTTATCTAGGGTAATAAAAGGCTGACCTGGGCTGCGTCTTTTATCATCTAAAGGTTTCAATAGCAAACCCCAACTGATATCAAAATCTATTTTCGGCTGAGTTATTTCCCATAGTAAGAGAAAACCGCCAGGGGCTAATAATGAGCGTACATGGTGGAGGGTTCGATCTGTATTTTGAGTTGCGTGCAGTACATTAGAGGCTATTATCACATCAAAGCTATACTTTTCAAACCCTTGCTCGGTTGGCAACTTGTCTATATCCAGTAATCGATATTCCACAAATGGATAGTTTTTAAACTTTTGTTGAGCTTGAGTCAGGAAGCCGCTACCAATATCAGTAAAAGTATAGTCGGTTTGTTTAGGTGGTAACATAGGTAACAATGCTTGTGTAGACATACCAGTACCGCCACCGATTTCCAGAACTCTCAGCTGAATCGATGGTGGTAATGATTTAACTATCTGTTCTAAGCTTGAGCGCAAGATAGAGTTGTAGTAAATATTTAAAGGGGATTCTAAATGTGAACCGTTGTTTTCTTTTTGGTAAATTAGTTCATTAAAAATCTCTAATGGTTCTTGTTCGCCAACAACAATGGCAGCTAAATTTTCACCACAGCGTTGTACTAAATCTAAATCTGCTAAAGAAGTAGAAGCGAATCTCGCTTTTACTTCTTCCAAATTTTCATTAATATAATCTTGTGAACATGATAATAGTCCAGTAAATAATCCCTCCTGTTGCTGTAGCTGTCCTCTTTCTACTAATATTTGCAACCATCTAGATAACAATTGCTTATAGCGGGGAGAAATACTGTATTTCTCTAATAAATTCTCTAGAGAATACTTTTGGTCGGGATTGCTAAAAGCCCCTAATTGCTGGAATGCAGAAATGATGTAAGCTGTACATAAACTTTCTAACCACTGTCTGTTATATTGATAGGTTAACTCATTAAAATCCGTGCTTCTAACACTTGCTTGCTTTCGACCTGTTTGTGTAAGCGATGTCCACAATTGTGATGTTGTGGGTATTTGCGACTGTTCCCACGCTGCTTGTTGTGGGGGGTCTATCCAATAACGTTGGCGTTCAAAAGGATACGTCGGTAAGGGAAGACGATAATACTCTTGGTGACTATAAAATCCAAACCAATCTACCTTCACCCCAGCTAACCAAAGTTGACCAAATGTGTTGAATAGAACACGCCTATCGGATTGGTTTTCTTTAACATGGCGTACCGAAGTCAAAACTGTTTGTGTGGCGGCTTTGTCTGGATGTCTTTTGGCTAATGTCGCTAGTGTGTGTCCTGGCCCTACTTCTAGTAAAACTTGTTCAGGCGTTGCTAATAATTTCTCTACACCAGAGGCAAATAGCACTGTAGAACGTAGATGTTGAGCGTAGTAGTTAGGATCTGTGGCTTGGGTAACTGTTATCCAAGTACCAGTTAGATTAGAGATATAAGGAAGTTTTGGAGAATTTAAAGTAACTTTTTTGACTCGTTCTTTAAATGCTTCTAAGATTGGTTCCATCATTTGAGAATGGAAGGCATGAGAAGTATGCAGACGACGGCATTCAATTTCTTGAGCAGCTAACTGATTTTGTAGTGTATCTATTGCTGCTATAGAACCGGAAATTACGCACTGTGAAGGTTGATTAATCGCGGCAACAGAAAGTTCTTGCCCTAGTAGAGATTTTATCTTGGAGACTGGCAGGGGAACAGAAAGCATTGCCCCAGTGGGCAATTGCTGCATCATCTGTCCGCGTGCTGCTACTAGAGATAAGGCATCTTCTAAAGAAAAAACTTCTGCTAAAGTTGCTGCTACATACTCGCCAATACTATGACCGATCGCAGCTTGTGGCTCCACTCCCCATGATTGCCATAATTTAGCTAGGGCGTACTCAATAACAAAAAGAGCAGGTTGAGATATTGCAGTTTGTTGAAGTTGTTGAGATGCTTCATTAATATTTTGTTCGCTGGGGTAAAGAATATGACGTAAATCTAGCCCTAGTATCGGTTGAAGAAATTCTGAACAATAATCAACTTGTTCAGTAAATACTGCCTCAGTTTCATAAATTTCCCGTGCCATATTGACATACTGAGAACCTTGACCGGGAAACATGAAGACAACAGGACGTTCTGTAATCTCTGTATAATTGGTAAAAACTTGTTGGGCTGCTAAACTACTGAGAGCTTTGATTGCATCTTCTAAATCGTCACAAATTAACATCCGTCGATGATTAAAACCTCGGCGGCCACTACTTAGAGTATAAGCTACATTGCCTAAGTTAACTTCCGGATGCTCTTTTAAATGCGTAATTAAATTATCTGTTGCCTTCTCAAGAGCCTTTTCACTTTTAGCCGAAATTACCAACAGTTGATAATCTTTCCCCTGCTCCCTGCTCTCTGCCCCCTGCCTAAAAACAGGTGCTTCTTCTAAAATGACATGAGCATTAGTACCACCTATACCGAAAGAACTAACTCCAGCACGGCGAGGGGTGTTATTTGTTTTCCATTCACTCAGAGTTGTATTGACGTAAAAAGGACTGTTGGCAAAATCAATTTTGGGTGAGGGTGTCTCGAAGTGCAAACTAGGAGGTAGCATTTTATGTTGCAGTGCTAATACAGTTTTAATCAAACCTGCGACACCTGCGGCTGTATCCAAATGTCCTATGTTGGTTTTTACCGAACCAATAGCACAGAAACCTTTTTTCTCAGTACTTTGAGAAAAAGCTTGAGTTAAAGCTGCAATTTCGATGGGATCTCCTAAAGGTGTAGCCGTGCCATGAGCTTCGATATAAGAAATTGTTTCAGCATTTACGCCAGCTAAGGTTTGAGCCTCGCTAATTACGATCGCTTGACCACTGGCACTAGGAGCAGTGTAGCCGACTTTCATTGCACCATCATTATTGCTCGCTGAACCTTTAATAATTGCATGAATGTAGTCGCGATCAGCTCGCGCATCCTTTAATCTTTTCAATACCACAATACCAGCACCGCTACCAGCAATTGTTCCTTGAGCCTTAGCATCAAAAGCACGGCAGTGTCCATCAGGAGAAAGAATCATCCCCTCTTGATGCAAATAACCTATTTTTTGAGGAATGCTAATAGAAACTCCACCAGCTAAAGCCATGTCACATTCACAATTCAATAAACTTTGGCAAGCTAAGTGAACAGCAACTAAAGAAGTAGAGCAAGCAGTTTGCACATTTACCGCTGTTCCTGTCAAATTAAGTTTATATGCAACTCGTGTTGGCAAGAAATCTTTATCGCTAGAAATTACTAATTGTAGTGGGTCAACTGTCTCCATTAATTGATGATGAGGGTAGAGATTGTTGACAACATACCTATTCATTCCCACGCCACCATAAACTCCTATTAACCCATTGTAGGTATGTGGATCGTAACCAGCTTTTTCTGTTGCTTCCCAAGCTAATTCTAAAAAGAGGCGTTGTTGTGGATCTATTAACTCAGCTTCTTTGGCGCTATAAGCAAAGAAATTTGCATCAAACAATTCAATGTCTGATAAAACAGCACGAGCTTTTACATAATTAGGATTATTTACCAAATCTAGAGAAACACCAGAATTTAACAATTCTTCATCCGTCAGCCAAGAGATAGATTCTATGCCGTCTCGTAAATTCTGCCAAAATGATTCAATATCTTTTGCACCAGGAAATCTACCAGCAATAGCAATTATTGCTATTTCCGAATTATTAAACTCATTATTAACGTAATCAATTGTCATTTTTTACCTTTTCTTTGAGAAAGATACTGCTGTCTAAGTTGTAATTGTTGATTTCTTAATGCTTTACTTTCAGTAGGAGATTGAGGACGATACTTGTTTTCTTTCAATATATCTACTTTCTGTAATTTACTACTTAAATATTGGCTTAAATTATTTATAGTTGGATAATTGAACATATCAACTATTGATAATTCTAGATCAAATTCTGCTTGTAATTGCTGATTAATTTTTACTAACAATAATGAATTACCTCCTAGCTCGAAGAAATTATCGTAAATTCCTACTTTTTCTAGTACTAATGCTTTTTGCCAAATACCAGCAATAATTTTTTCTGCTTCTGTATTTGGCATGACATAATCTGATAGTTCCTGTTGTAATTCTGGAGTAGGCAAAGAGCGACGATCTACTTTGCCGTTAGGTGTCAGGGGTAAGAACTCCAGTATGACAAAAGCAGTTGGCATCATGTATCCAGGCAGTTTATCGGCAAGGAACTGACGCAAGTCTTCTGTTATAAGTATCACATCTTTTTGCGGCACTACGTAGGCGATTAAACACTTATTTCCGGTCGTTCTCTCATCGGTGATGACACAACAGTTTTGCACATCACTATGTTGCCCCAGTAATGTTTCTATTTCTGCCAATTCAATGCGGAAGCCCCGAATTTTTACCTGATTGTCAATGCGTCCCAGGTATTCAATGTTGCCATCTGGCAAATAGCGTGCTAAATCCCCTGTTTTATAGAGACGTTCTTCCCCTCTGCTCCGGACTTTTGCTCCCCTGCTTCTTTGGAAGGGGTTGGAGATAAATTTTTCTTGTGTCAACTGGGGACGGTTGAGATAGCCTTTCGCCAACCCAACACCACCTATGTGCAACTCTCCTGGTATACCCACAGGTACTAATTGCAAATTCTCGTCTAAGATGTAAACTTGTGTATTGGCGATCGCCCGTCCAATGGAAGGTGATATCGGATTTTGTTTTTTCGCAACTACCACTCCAGAAGTTGTGACAACAGTATTCTCAGTTGGGCCATAGTTATTTATGACTTGGAAGGGAACTAAATCTGATGGATACTGATGAAGCTTATCTCCTCCAGTCAGTACAGTTCGCAAAGCCAAACTTTCAGTCGGCCATTCTAAAGACAATAACTCTTGTGCCAGTGGTGTTGGCAGAAAACTGATAGTAATCTCGTTTGAAATTAACCAGTCTCGTAAATTCATTAGGGAGCTAAGGAGCTGAGATTTGACTAAGTAAATACTTGCGCCTGCGGATAGGTAAGGCCATAATTCCCATACCGCAGCGTCAAATGCCGTTCCTGCTAACTGAGTGGTTTTATCAAGGTAAGTGATATTAAAAGCACATTGATGCCAGAAGACCAAATTTGACAATCCTTCATGAGCAATCAGCACTCCCTTGGGTTGACCCGTAGAACCAGAGGTATAAATTACATAAGCTAAATTAGTTACTTCTACCTCATTGATGGGATTTTCATCACTTGATTGAGAAATCAGCCGCCAGTCAGTATCCAAACAAACAAGCTTTGCTTGATGTTGAGCCAGTCTCTCAAGAAGTTTCTGCTGAGTCAGCAACACTGAAACTTGAGCATCTTCTAACATGAAGTTTAAACGCTCAGGCGGATACTCTGGGTCAAGTGGCAGGTATGCTCCACCCGCTTTGAGAATAGCTAATAGTCCTACCACCATTTCTATTGAACGTTCTACACAAATGCCTACTAGTACATCTGCTCCCACACCCAAAGGCTTGAGGTAGTGCGCCAAAGAGTTAGCACGGCTATTCAACTGCTCATAGGTTAGTTGTCGATCTTCAAACACAACTGCTACTGCATTCGGAGTGCGTTCTACCTGCTTCTCAAACAACTGATGGATACATTGATTGGAAGGATAATCCATTTGAGTATCATTCCATTCCACTAATAACTGCTGTTGTTCAACTGTTGTCAACAGAGGTAATTGAGCAATTCGCTGTTCTGGGTTAGCAATAATACCTTCAAGTAATGTCATAAAATGACCTGTCATTCGCTCAATAGTACTAGCATCAAACAAATCAGTGTTGTACTCCCAAAAACCCACCAGCCCCGACGCGGCGTTCTGCATTATTAAAGATAAATCAAACTTTGCCTTTGTGCCTTCTGTTTTCAATGGAGTGACAGCCAATCCAGTCAACTCCAATGGAACTTGAGAAGCATTCTGGAAAGTGAACGACACCTGAAACAGTGGTGTATGGCTGAGATTACGTTCTGGCTGCAATGCTTCTACGAGCATTTCAAAAGGTAAATTCTGATGGGCATACGCGGACAACGCAACTTCTCGAACACGATCCAACAGTTGCAAAAAACTGGGATTGCCTGCCAAATCAGTACGCATAACTAAAGTGTTGACAAAAAAGCCAATTAGCCCTTCAATTTCACTGCGATCGCGGTTAGCAATTGGCGAACCCACCAAAATATCTGCTACGCCTGTGTAGCGATAAAGTAGAGTATCAAACGCTGCCAACAGCGTCATGAATAAAGTTACCCCTTGTTGTTGACTCAATTGTGTCAAGCCACTGGTTAGTTCCTTTGAAAGTGCAAACTCTTGATATGCCCCAGCAAAAGTCTGCACAGATGGTCTGGATCGGTCTGTGGGTAGGGATAATAAAGCTGGTGCATTTGCCAGTTTTTGCAGCCAATAGCTCAGTTGGCTTTGTAAAACTTCTCCCTGCAACCATTCTCTTTGCCAAACTGCGAAATCTGCGTACTGAATCGGCAGTGGCGCTAACGGTAACGGCTGACTTTGAGAGTAAGCATTGTACAGTTCTGCTAGTTCTTGAAAAAACACACTCACTGAGTAGCCATCAAAAACAATATGATGCATACACACCTGGAAGATGTGTTCTGTCTGGGAGAGTACAATTAATGTCGCCCTAACTAATGATTTAGTTACCAGGTTAAAAGGTTGAATAGCTTGTTGTTGCACTAATTGTTGTGTGGCATTTTTTTGTTCAGTTGTGGATAAATGCTTTAAATCAACAACTGAAACTGTCCAATTTGTTGGTGTTTGGATAACTTGAATTGGTTGTCCGTCAACTGTGATGAAGTTGGTGCGTAAAGCTTCGTGGCGATGAATAACTTCTTGTAAGCTTTGTTGTAGCGCTACAGTATTGAGAGTTCCTAATAGACGTAAAACTATGGGTACGTTATAGAAAGAACTGTTTGGCTGTAACTGGTCTAAAAACCACAAACGCTGTTGAGCAAATGATAGTGGTAATTGAGCGTCTCTTTCCCGCCTTAGAATAGGTGGTGCGGACAGTTTTAGGTTTTGTTGCTGTAATTTTTTAATCTCTTGCGTAAATTCGGCAACTGTTGGGGAAGCAAATAAGCTATGCAATGGCAGTTCTAATTTAAAAATGTTGCGGATGCGCGAGAGTAGTTGAGTTGCTAGTAGCGAGTGTCCTCCCAAGGTAAAGAAGTTATCATGAATGCCAACTTGCTCTACATTGAGAATTTGCACCCAAATTTGTGTCAATATTTCCTCAATGGGTGTACGTGGAGCTATATATTTTTCTACAACTGTGCTGTTTAAGTCTGGTTTTGGTAAGGCGCGGCGATCTACTTTACCGTTGGGAGTCAAGGGTAAGAATTCCAGTAGCACAAAAGCACTTGGTATCATGTACTCTGGTAGCTTCTTTTGTAGGAAGCGGCGAAGCTCACTGACTAATAAACTCGAATTGTTCCATGTCGGTTTTAAACAATCACTAACTAACATGCTACCAGACTCTTTTGGCAGATATTGATTTATAGATGCTCGTTTAGCATAGATATTATAGAGTTCAGTCTCTTCTAATAAATCATCCTGCTCAATAGTTAAGTCATATCCATGTTCTTTTAGCTCTGTTGAAATTTCCTCTAACCTATTATTGATGTTATGAACCTCTACAACTATCTGCTGGATCTTTTGCCAATCTTCTTGCAGGATGCCTGAAAGCACATCCTGCTCACTTTTCTCCACGTCGATTTTCAGCAAATCGATTCTCTCAACATGATGCTCACGTATCACATCAGAAATTGTTCTTAAATGGCAAGTGAATTGCTGAGTCTGCAATCTTTCAGCAAGCAACTCATCAATTTCTTGACTCGATATTTCTATACTATTTGATACTAGATTTTGTTGTTCGAGCAAAAAGGATTTGATCGTCTCTCGCTCTTGATTTGCATCAGCGAAGCGTCCGGAAACAACAGAAACTTGAGGATAATATGTGAAGGTAGCACTTTTTGTTTCATTAGAAAGACCGATGTTGAATAGCTTAACATTTAAGCCGTAGCTTTCAGCATTTATGCGTAGTAGGTCGAAAACAGGCGGAATTGGCTCAAATGCGTAAATAGAAACATCTTTACATATTTGACCCATGAAGAGTGTGAACAAACCGATATTGGCACCTACATCAAAGATGCAATCTCCTTCATTGATAGTAATGCCGTGTTTTAAATAAGCTAGTTCCTCCCAAAGCTCTTTGTAGACGAATTCTGTCTCGTTTTTATTTAGATGGGCAATCATCATGCCGTTCGGCAATTCATAGAGTGACTCTTGATTAAGTAGACTTTGGTTTTGAAAACGAAGTCGTTGTAAAATTGGAAAAGCATACTGTTGGTCGGGGACAATATATGCTACCAGACGCTTATTTTCCGGATCGTCTTCTCGGACGATGACTACAGTTTCCCCCACAGCCAAGTGTTGGGTGAGCGCTGCCTCGATTTCTCCAAGTTCGATCCGGAAGCCGCGAATTTTCACTTGCTGATCAATGCGTCCTAAGTACTCTAACTCGCCCGAAGGCAAGTAACGCACTTTATCTCCTGTTTTATATAATTTTGAATTGTCAAAGGGGTTAGAGATAAACCGTTGTTGTGTCTGTTCGGGACGATTCAGATATCCACGCGCTAGGGAAGCACCACCAACGTACATCTCGCCTCCGACGCCAATTGGTACGGGTTGTTTGTATTCATCCAGTACGTACACCTGTATATCAGGAATTGGACGACCGATCGCACTTGCTGTCTGATTTAAATCGGCTTTGCTCAAGAAACGATAAGTGACGTGTACGGTAGTTTCGGTAATCCCGTACATATTCACTAATTGGGGTGAGGTGTCACCGTGTCTCTCAAACCAAGGCTGTAAACTCCTGATTTCTAAAGCTTCCCCACCGAAAATGACTAAGCGTAGTTTCAAGTCGCTAGTAGCTGCCATTAACTGTTCGGCTTGAATTAACTGGCGGAAGGCGGAAGGTGTTTGATTGAGAATTGTGACTTTTTCAGTACACAATAACTGATAGAAGGATTCGGGCGATCGCGTCAACAGGTAAGGCACAATTACTAGTTTTCCACCATACAATAAAGCACCCCAAATTTCCCAAACGGAAAAGTCAAACGCATAAGAGTGGAACATTGTCCATACATCTTGAGAATTAAAGTTATAGAAATTTGTGGCGGCAAACAGACGCACCACATTAGAGTGGTTAACTAAAACACCTTTGGGCTTACCTGTAGAGCCTGAGGTGTAGATGACATAAGCTAGGTTATCCGGTGTTGCAGTGTTTTCCAGATTTGACTCTTTATTTTGAGCAATCTTTTCCCAATCGGTGTCTAAGTAAACGACACGCGCTTGATGTTCAGGAAGTAAAGACGTTGCCAGCAAGTCTCCGAATTGTTGGGTTAACAGCACTTCAACTTGAGCGTCTTCCAACATAAAATCAAGACGTTCTTGGGGATAGTCTGGATCAAGTGGTACATATGCTCCACCTGCCTTGAGAATACCAAGTATTCCCACTATCATCTCTAAAGAGCGTTCTACACACAACCCAACCAGTGCATCAGCTTTTATACCCAATGAGCGTAAGTAATGCGCCAACTGGTTAGCGCGAGTATTCAACTGCTGATAAGTCAGTTGTTGATCTTGAAACACAACTGCCACTGCATTTGGCGTACTTTCAACTTGTTCCTCAAACAATTGATGGATACACTTATTAGAGGAATAGTTCACTTGAGTGTTGTTCCATTCCACCAACAATTGATGACGTTCTGCGATCGTTAACAGTGGTAATTCCGCAATTCGCGTTTCTTTATTGGCGACAATTGCTTGGAGTAAAGTTTGAAAATTTTGGGCTATGCGAGTAATTGTTGTGGCATCAAATAAATCAGTGCTGTAATTCCAGACACCCTCCAAACCACCTGAAACTTCCCAGTAGTGAACTTCGAGATCAAACCTGACTAGTTCATCAATTGGCAAGGGCATGTTCTGGATATTTACACCCGGCAAATCCCAAGAAGAGGGTGAGGTATTGTGGAGGGCAAACATTACCTGTACTAGAGGATTACGACTTAAATCTCTCTCTAGCTGTAGCTTTTCTACCAACATCTCAAAAGGTAAGTCCTGATGGGTGTATGCTGACAGCGTGGTTTGCCTCACTTGCTTTAAAAAGTCGGCAAAGCTGGGGTTTCCAGAGAGGTTACCCCTTAATGCTAGGGTGTTAGTGAAAAAACCTATTAGCTGCTGGATGCTCTTATTGTTGCGGTTAGCGATCGGCGAGCCAACAACTATATCTAATTGATTGCTGTAACGAGAAATTAAAACAAAAAAAGCTGCGAGTAGAGTCATAAACAACGTTGCGTCCGACTCTTGGCTCAACTGTCTCAGGCGTTGCGTGAGGTGACGATCCAGTTGAAAACGCTCAACTCCACCTTGGAAGGTTTGAACTGGAGGACGTGGTTTATCAGTAAGTAGTTCTAAGACAACATAGGCATCAGCTAACTGTTGCTGCCAGTAATTCAGTTGGCGTTCCAGAACTTCGCCTGTCAGCCACTGACGTTGCCAAACTGCAAAGTCAGCGTATTGAATAGGTAATTCAGGTAGTGGGTTGGGTAATCCTTGAGTGAAAGCTGCATATAGCTCAGATAACTCACGGTTGAAGATGTTCAAAGACCAGCCATCGTAGATGATGTGATGCATCTTCAATAGCAGTATATACTCCTGGTCACTCAGTTGAAGTAGAGTGAATTGCATTAATGGTTCAGCAGCCAGATCGAAAGGCTTGGATGCAACGGACTTTGCCATTTGCTGAATCTGCTCGGTTTGTTCTTGAGCTGACAGCTTTTGCAAATAATAGACTGGTAAAGTTAAGGCCGCAGGAGGAGCAATTAGCTGGATAGGTTTTTCGTCTACAGTGGGAAAAGTCGTTCTTAAGATTTCGTGGCGGCGAAAAATCTCACTCAGGCTTCGCTCTAGTGCATTTATATTCAGCGACCCTTTTAGCCGTAGAATCAGCAGCATATTATAAGAACGACTGTCGGGTGAGAGCTGGTGCAGAAACCAGAGCCGTTGCTGTGCAAAAGATAGTGGTAGCTCACCGTCGCGTAGCACTCTTTGAATGGGTAACTGATGAGAAGTTTTAACCTGCTTTGCTTGCTGTAAAAACAGTATAATTTCTGTTTTACGCACAGCGACTTCCTGACGTAGAGTTGGAGTTAAGACCCCAACAGGAGCATGACAGCGCAAGGCTTCGCCATTTACCTCTAGGTTAATATTTAAGTTGCTTAGGCGATCAAGGAATTCAACAATGCTGTTAGTCATGCTCATAACTCCACTATTTCGACGCTGACTTCTTCTACTGGCAAATCTTTTGTTGCCCAATCCATGACTTTCATGTAGTCTGCTATTCCCGCTACTGTAGGAGACTCAAATATTAGCTGTATAGATAAATCGAGTTCAAAAACTGAGTTAATCTCTGAGAGGACTTGAGTAGCTAGTAGAGAATGACCACCAAGTTCAAAGAAGTTGTCGTTAACGCCAATACGTTCAACTCCTAAAACTTGACTCCAGATCCGAACCAGTTGAGCTTCAACAGGGGTGCGAGGTAAAACAAAGCCAGTAGAAAGATTTCTTGTGGCTGTATCAGGTGAAGGCAGAGAGCGGCGATCTACCTTGCCATTAGGTGTCAAGGGCAGAGCATTGAGGACGACAAAAGCTTGCGGCACCATGTAATCGGGTAGCTTTTGTTGGATATATTCACGCACCTGCGGCACTAGTTTCTGGACTAACTTGCTGCTTAAAGGATTATTAGTATAGTCAGTCCAGGGTTTTGTAATATTGGCTGAACTATCCCAAAAAGCGTAGGCAAAGCCCAACTCAGGCATCCGGCTTTTTGCGTTTGAATGACTGCGACATAGTATCACATCATAGCAACCATCCTGGCTGCTCTCCCACCAACTTAAGTGGACAGTGTAACTCAGTTGCTGCCCTATTTGCCAAAATTGTTCTGGATTTATGCCGATCGCTGGTTGTTCTGGTAGCAATAGTCGTAGTTGTTTCACCGTCTCTACACTAGGAGGGTTTTCCAACCACTGCCAAATCTGTAGTGCTTGCTGCACGCGTTGATTCGGCACGCGCTTAATTCCCAAGATTTCTGGCTGTTCCTTTTGCAACAGATTTTGAATTTGTGCCAAATCTAGCCCGTCGAGTTGCCAATTTAACCAAGGAACTACCGTTGATTTGACATCACTACCTACATGCAGGGTAACATCATAGCGGAATTGGGTTAACTCATTTTGAGATAAACCGCGTTTGGGCTGAACCTCCACCCAAGTAATTTGAGGAAAGTGTGTCTGGAGGGCGATGAAGAAACTGGGGTCGATGACCAATTCTTCTTCAACCGCCACACTTTGATGTACCATTCGCTGCCATTGCTCAATAGTTCTATCGTCGGCAGCTTGGGACAACTGCACAGCTGCATGGTATGGCTCCAACAAAGGCAAGCTGCGGACATCGCCGATGAATAGCTTACCCTTTTGGGTGAGCGCCGTCATTGCTTTTTCTATCACCTCCAACAAATACTCAACACTGGGGAAATATTGTACTACTGAGTTCAAAATAACAGTGTCGAATTCTGAAGAGGGGATACCTTCAAAGTTATTCGCCATTTGGTGCAGCAGCCGCACATGAGCTAGACCATTGACTGTAGAGCATATCTGCTCTACGTGCTTGATTGCGGCGATAGAGTAATCACATCCCCAATACTGTTCACAGTGCTTGGCAATACGAGATAGTAGTAACCCTGTTCCACAACCAATTTCTAGTACCCGTTTTGGAAAACCAGCCAAAATTCGGCTGACTGTATTCTCAACCCACTCCTGCATTTCCCAATCTGGAATGGGTTGTCTGGTATAACTACTGTTCCAACCAGTAATATTGAACGTGAGGTCATTTGTAGATGCTCGGTTTTGGCTATAGGCTTGTTCGTAGAGCATTTGCCAGTCACTAACGTACTCGCTCTGCCATTGGGCAATCTGCTGGGGTTGGGTTTTGTGATGAACAGCAGGCACTAAGTAAGCCACAAGACGTTTATCTCCAGGGATATCTTCTCTGACGACGACAACACTTTCTTGTACTAAGGGGTGTTGACTTAAAACTGCTTCAATTTCGCCTAACTCGATACGGAAGCCCCGCACCTTAACTTGATTGTCGATGCGTCCTAGATACTCTAACTCACCATTGGGTAAATACCGCGCCTTATCTCCTGTTTTGTATAGTCGCGCTTTATCGTAGTTGCTAAAAGGATTAGAGATAAACTTTTGTTGCGTCAATTCAAAACGATTCAGATAGCCGCACGTCACCCCAGCACCACCAATGTACATCTCACCCCCGACGCCAATCGGTACTGGTTGTTGATGTTCGTCTAGTATATACACCTGTAAGTCGGGAATCGGACGACCGATCGCACTTGCCGTGCTATCCAAATCGGCTTTGCTCAAGGGATGGTAAGTGACATGTACGGTAGTTTCGGTGATCCCGTACATATTCACTAATTGAGGTGAGGTGTCACCATGTCTCTCAAACCAAGGTTGCAAACTCGACAGTTCTAGGGCTTCTCCACCGAAAATGATTAAGCGTAATTTCAAGTCGCCAATAGTTGCCATTGACTGTTCGGCTTGAATTAACTGGCGGAAAGCGGAAGGTGTTTGATTTAGAATTGTGACTTTTTCAGTACACAAGAACTGATAGAAGGATTCGGGCGATCGCGTCAACAGGTGAGGCACAACGACTAGTTTTCCACCATACAGCAAAGCACCCCAAATTTCCCAAACGGAAAAGTCAAATGCATAAGAGTGGAACATTGTCCATACATCTTGAGGATTAAAGTTATAGAAATTTGTGGCGGCAAACAGACGTACTACATTAGAGTGGTTAACTAAAACGCCTTTAGGCTTACCTGTAGAGCCTGAGGTGTAGATGACATAAGCTAGGTTACCGGGTTTTGCAGTGTTTTCCAGATTTGACTCTTTGTTTTGAGCAATTTTTAAGAAGTCTGTATCTAAGCAAACGACACGCGCTTGATGTTTAGATGTTGCAGACAAAGTTTCTACAAATCGCTGTTGGGTTAAAAGCACTTTGACTTGAGCATCTTCTAACATGAAGCTTAAACGCTCTTGGGGATACTCTGGATCAAGAGGTACATAAGCACCACCCGCCTTAAGAATCCCTAACACTCCCACAATCATTTCTATTGAACGCTCCACACAAATGCCTACCAGCACCGAGGCTTCCACACCTACTGAACGTAAGTAGTGCGCCAACTGGTTAGCACGGCAATTTAATTCACGGTATGTAAGAGGTTGATTTGCATACACGACAGCCACGGCATCTGGAGTACTCAAACATTGCTCCTCAAATAACTGATGAATACACTTATCTTGGGGATAATGTACACCTGTATCGTTCCACTCCACCAACAGTTGATGACGCTCCTGCTGTGTAAGCAAGGGTAGTAAAGCTACTGGCTGAATAGGATTTGCCGCGATTGCCACGAGCAAATTCTGGAAATGCCTCATCATGCGGGCGATCGTCGGCGCATCAAATAAATCAGTGCTGTAACAGCAAAAGCCTTCAAGACCTTCTGGAGTTTCCCACAAATTTAGCTCAAGGTCAAACCGCACGGCATTAAGACCCCAAGGCATTTTCTCGACGCTTAAGTCAGGCAGATCCCAAGGAGAGGAGGGGGCATTCTGAAGGACAAACATTACCTGCACCAGTGGATTTCGATTTAGGTTTCGCTCCAGTTGCAACTGTTCGACTAACATCTCGAAGGGCAAATCCTGATGCTCGTAGGCGTTTTGAGTCACCTGTCGCACCTGTGTCAATAAATCTGCAAAAGTCAATTCTGTTGATAAATCGAATCTCAGTGCTAGAGTATTGACAAAAAATCCAATTAACCCTTCGATTTCTTTGCGGTTGCGATTGGCAATGGGAGAGCCAATTACAAGATCCGTTTGTCCACTGTAGCGAGACATTAACACGACAAAACCCGCCAGCAGTGTCATAAACAGAGTGCTTCCTGACTCTTGACTAATCTGTCTCAGTGCAGAAGTCAGAGAAGCATTTAGTTTAAATCGCTCTATTCCTCCTTGAAAAGTCTGGATAGCTGGGCGGGGGCGATCTGTAGGCAACTCCAATAAAGGTGGTGCCCCTGTTAACTGCTGCTTCCAGTAGTTTAACTGACGCTCTAGCACCAGATTTGTCAAGCATTGGCGCTGCCAAACGGTAAAGTCGGCATACTGTACAGATAGCTCAGGTAATTCCACAGAACTACCCGTGGAAATCGCTCGATAATGGGCAGATAGTTCACAGTTCAAAACGCCAATTGACCAACCATCTGCAGCAATATGGTGGATAGCAAATAGTAGTACGTACTCGTCTTGAGAAACTTGCCACATCTTAACCCGCAACACAGAATCTTTAGCTAGATCGAATGGTTTGTAGGCTTCTTTTATTGCCAGTTGCTCTACACGTTTCCAGGGATCTGCCGCATTCTGTAACTCCACCACTGGCAACGTTATGCTGAAAACGGAGTCTATTATCTGTACTGGCTTATTATCCTTGATAATAAAGCGAGTACGCAGAACTTCATGGCGCTGCACCATCTTCTGGAGCGCCCCTTCCAAAGCTTCGATATTGAGATTCCCCATTAGACGCACGGCGAAAGCTATTGTGTAGGCACCACTTTCACCTGACAACTGGTGCAGAAACCACAAGCGCTCCTGTGCCCAAGATAAAGGAATGTCTTGTCTTGTGGAAACACGTGCGATCGGCGGTACTGTCAAACCCGAACCAGTTTGAAGTTGATTTGAAATGACTTCACTTAACTGAGCAACTGTTGGTGATTTAAATAAAGAACGTAACGGTAACGAAGTCCCAAAAGCTTCGGGTATGCGAGAAATTATTTGAGTAGCTAGCAGCGAGTGTCCTCCAAGTTCAAAGAAGTTATCATGTATGCCTACTCGCTCTACTTTTAGCACTTGCGTCCAGATACCTGACAGAATTTCTTCGATTGGGTGACGTGGAGCAACATATTTGTCCGATAATTGGCTGTGTAAATCAGGTGCGGGCAGTGCACGGCGATCTAGTTTCCCGTTGGAGGTAAGCGGTAGAGCTTCTAAGATTACTATTGCCTGAGGTACCATATACTCTGGTAACTTTTCCTTCAGGAAGCTACGCAGTTCGCTAACTATAAGTGTCTGCTCTTTTTGAAGCACAATATAAGCGACTAGGCGTTTGTCTCCAGGAATGTCTTCGCGGGCTATAACACAAGATGTCTGCACATGGGGATATTGGCTCGCAACTGTTTCGATTTCACCTAATTCAATTCGGAAACCCCGAATTTTTACTTGATTGTCGATGCGTCTTATGTATTCAATGTTGCCATCAGGTAAATAGCGTACTAAATCCCCAGTTTTGTAAACTCGCTCAAGTTGATCGAATAATTCAATTTCAATAAATTTCTCGGCGGTAGTTGTAGGACGATTTAAATAGCCTCTTGCTAATCCAGCACCGACAATGTGTAATTCTCCAGGTACACCTACAGGTACTGGTTGGAAGTTTTTATCTAATATATAAACCTGGGTATTAGCGATCGGACGACCAATAGGAATAGTTGTAGCGTCTTTGAGGACATCCTGCACTAAGTACCAGGAACTGAATGTTGTATTCTCTGTCGGCCCATAAACATGAAGTAGTCGCTGTGGCGCACCATTTTTCAGTACTTCTTTTACCCATTTAGGATCAACCGCTTCACCGCCAAATAGAAGATCCCGTACTGAATTGAAAGCAGAAGGGACTTCCTGAGCAATTTGATTGAACAAGGCAGTTGTCAAGAATAATACGCTGATACCTTGCGCTCGAATAAAAGCTGCAAAATCTTTAGGGGAAAGTGCCAAATCTTTGCTCACTCCTACCAATTGCGCTCCGTGAAGTAGCGCACCCCATATCTCGAAAGTGGCAGCGTCGAAAGCGTAATTTGAAGCTTGTGCAATTACATCTTGAGCAGAAATGCTCACATAATTAGTTTGTTTGACTAATCGAACTACACCTCTATGGACGATGCTAACACCTTTGGGTTGACCTGTAGAACCGCTCGTGTACATTACATAAGCTAAATCCTGAGCTTTTAGACTAGTAGTCGGATTCTGTTTAGTTTGTTGATTGATGATATCCCAGTTTGAGTCTAAGCAAATTACATCAGCTTTGCGTTCGGCAAAGCCGCGCCGGAGGCGATCGCCTAGTTTATTAACTAATTTTTCTTGAGTCAACACAACTGATAGCTCAGTATCTTCAAGCATAAAGTTTAAACGCTCAGTGGGATACTCTGGATCAAGTGGCACATAAGCACCACCCGCTTTGAGAATACCCAACAGTCCCACCACCATTTCTAAGGAACGCTCGACACAAATACCCACCAGCACCGAAACTCCCACACCCAATGAGAGCAAGTAATGCGCCAACTGATTCGCACGACAATTCAACTGGCTATAAGTAAGTTGTTGATTTTCATACACTATAGCTACAGCATCTGGGGTGTGCTGAACCTGTTCCTCAAACAATTGATGGATACACTTATCCTGAGGATAATTTGCTTGGGTATTATTCCACTCGATTAATAACTGATGCCGTTCTGGCTCAGTTAGCAATGGCAAATCTCCAATTCTTTGGTCGGGATCAGCCGCAATTGCTTCTAACAGAGTCTGGAAATGACCTGTCATCCGAGCAATTGTATTCGCCTCAAACAAATCGCTGTTATATTCCCACGACCCAATTAATCCCTTTTGTGTTTGCCAAATCGAGAGGCTCAAATCGAACTGAGATGTACCCCGCTCTACCATCTCTGGAGTCAAACTAATATCAGGTAACTCTAAAGTATCAAGGGAGAAATTTTCCAAAACAAACATGACTTGAAACAAGGGGTTGTAGCCAAGAGAACGTTCTGGCTGTAGTACTTCTACCACTTGCTCAAATGGGACGTCTTGGTGTGCATGGGCATCCCAAACAACAGAGCGGACTTGTTGGAGGAATTGAGAAAAAGTGGGGTTGTCTTCAATCTGAGTACGCAACACCAATGTATTGACAAAAAAGCCGATTATTGGCTCAACTTCTTGACGGTTGCGGTTAGCAAAAGGTGAACCGATACAAATATCATTTACACCACTGTAGCGATGAAGTAAAACCGCAAAAGCTGCCACCAATGTCATAAACAAGGTGACACCTGACTTTTGAGTCAGAGTTATTAATTGAGAGGTTAAATGCTCTTCGAGTTGAAATTTTTTGGTAGCACCGGAGAAAGTCTGAACTGGAGATCGCAGATAATCTGTTGGTAACTCCAATAAAGGTGGTGCGTCACTTAACTGCTGTTTCCAGTAATTGAGTTGCTTTTCTTGAACTTCTTTAGTTAACCATTGACGTTGCCAATGGGCAAAATCAGCATATTGTATCGTTAACTCTGGTAAAGGATTTGGTTCACCTTTAATAAAAGCTGGATAAAGAACTTCTAACTCTTTGAAGAATACTCCCATCGACCAACCATCGGTAATAATGTGGTGCATGGTTAATATCAACAGGTGAGATTCCACTTCTCGGCGCAGTAGAGTGACTCGCACTAAAGCACCAGCACTCAAGTCAAAGGGTTGGCGAACTTCCTGAATGACTATCTGCTGGATTGAGGCTTCTGGTAAACCCTGCAAGTCTAGCACAGGTAAGGTGATGGTGAAACTGGGAGCGATCGCCTGAAAAGGAATACCCTCTATGACAGGAAACTTAGTCCGTAAAGCTTCATGACGACGAATAATTTCGTTGATACTTTGTTCTAAAGCTGTCACTGAGAGCTTCCCAACAATCCGTAGTTGGCAACTTTCGTTGTAAAATGGGCTTTCCTCATCTAGTTGAGAAAGAAACCACATCCTCTGCTGAGCAAAAGATAAAGGCAACTCCTTATTCCTGACAACTTGAACTAGAGGAAACGAAGTAGATTGTGTGGCTTTTTGAGCTTCAGTGAGAAAGGCAAGGATTTCTATTTTCCGCTCTAGCAGTTCCTCCTGTATGGCTCCTGTCATCACTCCTTTAGGAGCGCGACAGCCAAGTTGGTTTCCGTCAATCCAGATTTTTATGCCTTTGGAAAGCAGGCTAGCTAAAAACTCTTCTATTATCATATTCTTACTTCCTCATATTCTTCTTCGAGTTCCTCAATAGATCCACTCTTGTGGTGCGTTATCCCCCGAATCGCCTCAATACTCTGGGCTAAACTAGCGATAGTGGGGGCTTTAAACAAACGCTGTAAAGACAACTCTAAAGAGAAACTTTCGCGTAACCGAGAAATTACTTGACTAGCTAGCAGGGAATTTCCCCCCAACTCAAAAAAGTTGTCGTGAATGCTTAAATGTGACACTCTCATGACTTCCTGCCAACATTGAGCAATTTTTAACTCTATCTCGTTTCTTGGTTCTATTCGCTCCCCAATTTTGTCAGTGTTAATTCTCCCAATTAGGCGAGTGCGATCAATTTCGCCGTTTTCAAGATAAGGCAATTGGGGTAACTGTACAAAGTTGCAGGTGCAGGAATTTCCAAAGCGGTCTTGCACTCGCAATTCTGGTAATTTTACAATATCATTACTGCTATTAACAGTGAAATAGGCAGTTAGCTTCTGTAAATTAGAGGTTTGAGACTGCCAACGTTGAATGTTTTGGTTACTGCCATCTAAACCTATCAACGTAGATGCAGGCTCATGATGCAAACTTGCCAGCATCGAAGATATTCCTTGAGATGAGGACATAACATAGAAACCTTTAGCACGGATCAGATCCTTCATCATCTGATATCCCTGGCTCATGCCTGTCTCATCCCACATACTCCAACTCATACAATAGCTTGCTAAGTCACTGTTGTGATTTTGATAATGGCAAAAGCTGTTGAGAAAACTATTAGCAGCAGCATAAGCCCCTACACCAGTGCTGCCAAAAAAACCGAGTGCCGAAGAAAAGTTTATAAAAATACTGTCACTATTGTGTTTTATCAATTGATGCAGCGCCCAAGTACCTAACATTTTAGGATGCAGCAGTGCTGCTAAGCTTTCCTGAGTTTCTTCAAGTACAAGCTGCTCGTGCAAAGTTCCAGCTAAATGAATGATTCCATCCAAATTCTTACCCCATCGGGATAAAGCTTTTTCAACTATTGTCTGCAACTGCTGGAAGTCACATATATCAACAGCTTCGTAAATTATCTCTCCTTCAAGCTGTTCTAATTCCTGATATGCTTGCAAGCGTTTTGCATGAACATTCCAAGTACTTTTATCTGGTAAGGGAGTTCTGCCGACGAGTAGTAGCCGAGCTTGGTGATGTGTCAACAAATACCGCGCAATCTCAATACCTATACCACCAAGTCCGCCAGTGATTAAATAAGTTCCTTGTTGCTTGAAGCTGACTGAAGATTTAGGTTTGTTAATCCAATCAACTTTTTCTATCCAAGGAACCAAACGCTGTCCATTCCTGTAAGCTACCTCTGTTTCTTTTGAGGAAACTTGCATCTCTTGTAAGATATAAGCTCCATTTGTTTCAACTTCAGCGAAAGGCAAATCGATGTGGCGACAGTTCAACCAAGGTATTTCTTGAGGAATGGTTTTCAGCAATCCCAACACTGCTGATTTCTCGTAAACTATTGGATCAGATGAGTGAATGGACTGGATATGATTGGAAATAAATAGTAATTGTACCGCATGGTTAAATCCCTGAACCTTGGCTAAAGCTTGAGTCAGGAACAATAGACTATATATTCCATTTTCTTGTGCTTGTTCGAGAGCATCCAGCGTCTTGACTTCGCCATTATACTGGTGGTCATAAGTCCATAGATGAAGAACCTGTCCGATAATTATGTTATCTGCTGCCAGTGATTGGAGTAACAGTTGATATTCCTGGGCTTTTCCGGGAATGATTGTGTAGTGCGAGTGATTGATTTTGAGGAAATCTTCTCCGGGTGAAACAGTTATGTATGGTAGGTTGTACTCTGATAAGACCTGAGTTAAATATTTACCCAATCCAAATGAATCTAGAAATATTAGAGTAGAATTAATAAGAGTCAAAGAAGAATTAACAGTAATTGGAGATTTAGGTTTCCAGACTTGATGGTAGAACCAGTCTGGAATGGTATTGGCATTACTCAGTAGGATATCAATTTGTTTAATAATTGATTTAAACTCACCTGTAATGAAGCGCTGGCTTAGTTGCGATCGCTGGATTTTGCCAATAGCAGTTTTAGGGATAGTTTCTCGAGCTACTGGAATTAAAAAATCTGGATTGACTCCCACCTTATTGACAATAGAGGTGCGAATTTCTCTAAGCAGAGTTACTAAATTTCCATCATCAGAAAGGTGAGTATTGAAAAAGATAGCTAGTTTATCAGTATTCCCTATTTGTTTCACTGCACAAGCCGCTGTGTAAGAAACTTCTACTCCTTTAACTTCTTCAACTGCGGCTTCGATGTCGTGACAGTAGTAATTAAGTCCATTGATAATAATAACATCTTTCTGCCGTCCAGTAATAGTTAAACGCCCTTGATGGAGAAAACCTAAATCCCCGGTATTAAACCAGCCATCTGGGGTAAAAGCTTCTTGGTTTGCGTGTGGATTCTGATAGTAACCACAAGTAACAGATGCACCTTTAACCTGTAAACGACCAATCGTATCTTCTGTTACTATTTGTTCACTTTCATTAACAATACGCAGTGAGGCACCATTAATTGGAAACCCTAGTTCTACAAATAAAGTGTCATCCGATGAAGATAAGAGCGAAAAACTGTCAGAGTAAGTAATACCAGAAGAGGTTTCGCACATCCCAAAGGCTGGGTGAATAGCATTAGTCGGCAAACCGTGATTGCTTAGCAGTTTTAAGAATTTCCTCGCTGTTTTAGTTACAATTGGCTCTCCAGCGTTAATCGCAAACTTCATTGAAGATAAATCCCAGTTCTTTCGACTGATATCAAAAGCACTATCGCATATCAGGGAAAAGGCAAAATTAGGTGCCCAACTAATCGTAGCTTTATGAGAGTCAATCTTATCTAGCCATAAAAGCGGATTTTGCACAATCAAGTCAGTAGGCACATGGATTTGTTGACAACCCAAACTAACAGCCATAATGCTCAGAGATACCAATGCACCAACATGATCCAGAGGCATCCAGTTTAAAACGCTTTCCTGGCTGGAGAAATTACCCATTAAAATTAAGCCAGCTGTCATACTTAATAGATTGCGATGATTTAACATCACACACTTGGGTATACCAGTGCTTCCAGAAGTCAAAAACAAAATCGCTAAATCTTCTGGCTGACTTTGATGTAAGTTAAAATCCGCTTCGCATTCACGCAACTTATCAATAGTTGCAATTTGAAATTTTTCTAAATTCCAAATTGATACAGTCATCTTGTCAGCTAAAAAAGCGCTTGTCAATACAAGGGGTTTCCCCAGCATCTGCCAAGTATTTTGAAGTTTGTTTGCGGTATTATTGGCTATTTCGTATGCTGGAGCCACAGATATTGGCACTGGGACAAAGCCTCCTAGCACGCAACCCCAAAAAGCAGAGATAAAATCTTGGTTGTTCTCTAGTTGAAAAATGACTTTATCTTGGGGCTTTAATCCTAACTTTTTTAATCCAGCTAAAATTCGTTGAGCATCCAGCCATAATTCCCGATAAGATTGAAATTTTTCAGTACCATCAGGTTGAATGTAGATGATACTCTTAGTTGAATATTGAGCAGTTCGTTGCAGTAGCTCTGTTAAAGTTTTAGGAGCGTCTTCGGAGTATTGCAGCGGTTCTCCGTGACTGATGGCTAGCTTTTTCGACGAGGACGAGTTCTTGTTTTCTCTCCTCTGGCTAGGTGTAGTTGCTTGTACTTCTTGCTGGCTATTTACAAAGGCGTTCGCTTGAGTACCGGGTAGTAAATCTTCTAAATGTATAGGAGGAATTCTTTTAACTTGGGGTTCAACAACCACCGCAACACGTTCAATTTCTGACAATGACTCTAATTGCTCCTCTATGCGACGCATTAAGTCATAGTCAATAACTTCTAAACCGGCTAGAGTAACTTCATCTACCTGCCCTGTATCTGTTAGGGGTATGGTGGAGACTGGTACGAGTGCTGTGGGTATCCATTCGCTAGGCAGAATTGTTTGCAGATGAGACAACAATTGTTCTAGTACAAATAAACCTAATGGAACTACATAAGCAACTAACTCCTGTTTTGATTTTTCTGTCTGTCTCTTTATCACTACACAATCACTAACAGCCAAACTCGACCGGATAACAATTTCTATTTCCTTATGTGTAAAAGTTTTATTACTTGAATTTACTAAAATTTGATTATAAGTGTCTAACTGCATTAGCTTCTGTAATCCTTCTTACTTTGTTCCTATTTTTAATATTAACAGTCCAGTTTATCATTTTGCTTGTGATTAATAGTAAAAGCTTCTGGGCTATTTTAACTTAATTGTTGGGCTTATCCTAATACCTTTTATTTATAATGATGCACATAAATTTATCCTCCACCTGTCAGCGTCCTCTCTATTACAAAAAACAGAGCAGCATAGCATCTGTCCGCCAGAGGTGATGCATAAAGTTTTTCCCTGGATCTCCTTCATCCTAGCTGCTATTCCACAAATTTACACAGTTAGCTTTGTAAGGTTTCTTAAAATTCCCATCTATTCTAAAACATATGATTGAACTTTAGAACACCAAAGATCTCACATTCTTAAAAAAAAGACAACGATACTTAAGACAGTTTAATAGTTAAGCTAATGTTGAAGCAGACATTTAAGACATTTAAGATATTTAAGCTGTTATTTAAAAGAATTATAAAAGAGTTAAACAGTAAATAAAAAGTAGTCACAAAATATAACTGATTCGCAGCTAAGACGTGTTTACAAAGTTCTAACTATAGTATGATGGCGGCAAGTAATAATATGGTAATGTAATTTTCGGCATGCTTATCCTATCGTGTAGCCACATAACGGAACTACTTAACTCGGTTGAGTAGACTTTCTACAAAATGTTATATATATTAGGATTGATGAAGTTAAAATATACTAAACTAGTCAAAGCGAAGTTATAGTAACTATTCGACTGCAGGAAGAAGCAAAAACATTAATTCAGGAAGATTTGCAAGAAACTGTGAGTACGACACCTAATGGCAAATGTAAAGTACTTGCCATTGATTGAGGTGGTATTCGCGCCATTATCCTAGCACTAATATTAGAAAAATCGATTGTTATAACATAATTTAGAGGTCGAACTAACAAATACGCTATTTTACAGCGAAGGCTGTATTGGACTCAGAAGTCAGGTTAGGGCGAATAGCAAAAAATTTATAAAAATTTAATCCTACCTGAGAGTGAATGACTATTATCTAACCTATTCTATATTTTGAAATAGGTTTCTTTATTTACAAAGACTCCTGTTTTGTACCCTTAATAAAGTCTTCACCAAAACATAAGGATGAGAGGTAATTCCAATGGATGAACTCGTTAAAAAACTTGCAGGTCTTGGTCTTCCTGGCATAATTCTGGTAGTTCTAACCGCCTCATCAGGAGGCAGTTCCGCAGCTGTTGCGGCTGCCCTCACAGCAGTGGGAGGACCTTTTGGTATCGTCGGAGGTATCGCACTGCTAGGTATAATAACTGTTGTGGGGGATGCTATAGCGGGATTTGGAATTGAAGCCATTCTCAAGGCCGTCTATGCAGAACGTAGCAAAACCGAATCTGTAACATTTCTCCTCAAAGAAATTAATGATCTACCTATTACAGAGGAGCTAAAACTCAAACTGAAAGACCAAATTAGCCCACAAGGCAGTACTTATACTATACCAACGCAGGAACCAGGGCAAACGTATTAAAATTTAAAAAACACCAAAACATAAGTAATAGTCTGACAACCGTAGATGTATAAAGTGAATTACCTACAGCAATGCCTGACTTTTTACTCTTATGTGGAAAGGGAAGATTGGTTCGCGAATAATATACGTGAACCAATTTTCAATAATGTGCTTTGAATCAAAACATGAGAAAAATTCTGAACCATAAACAGAAGTTATGTGACTTAAAGGTACATATTGCCGAAAATTAAAGGATACGCTTGCCGAACCCAGAGCCGACACTAGCTTCCGTCTTTGTCATGACGTGATGGGGGCGATACCGCTGTTGCCAAAGGCATCGCAAAGCTCAAAACTCTCATTCACTCATGAACTCACGGCAACTTTATTATTTAATAGAACTCGACAACTAATTCAGAAAAAATTGAGAGAATAATACTTTCAGCCTCTGTCACGGCAAGTTTATCCTTTCAAAAACGGCAATATTTTCCTTTAAGTCACGTAACTTCTGGGGTTAAACATGACAGATGAACGCGACAATATAATTAAAATATTCTTAGATAGAAAAATTATTTGGGAGCAGCATAATCACGGTCCTCACGCCGCTTACGATATGGCCGATAAGCATTCAGGATACTATTTCAATAGTGATCTTGCTATAATGTATCCTGATCTTAGGCGCATAGCTGCCAGCTACCTCGCATCTTTTGTAGAAGATACGCAAGATGACTATTGGGTTTTCTCATATTTTGCATCTATCTCAGCAAGCTTAGCGCTTGCAACAGAAATATCTACAATACTAGGTAAACGTCTTGGATATTTTAATATTGCGACAGGAAAAACTAACTTCCCTATACTGGAACGCGATAAAATACTAATTGTAGTTGACGATATACACTCAGGAGGCAGTATTAGAAAGATGCTAACCGCTTTCAAATATGCCAACTGCAACGTAATTCCAACCCTACTAACTCTAGGGAATTTCTCCAACAAAGATGATATTGACGGATTACATATTAGGTCAATTGTTCGCCGACCAATTGAATCTTGGCCTGCGGCTAGTTGCCCTCTTTGTACTTCTGGTTCTCGTGTATTGTCTGCCCGATCGCAATGGAAGGAGTTGACATCTGCTGATATCTAGTACTCTAAATGGCATACCAGTTGTGCTAGCAGTAGAAGCTTACGGCGAAATAGCTAATGTAGTCAAAATATTTAATCATCCAAAGTTGGGTTGATGACTGTACGTTAAATCATCCTGCTATCCCATGCATTATACGGAAAAGTGAATCTGTAAATGAATTCCGCCTCTCCATCTAATACAAGGGAAGCCTCGATTTCTTTGTTTCAAGCATTACACCGTTACTCTCTTTTAGTCTTTCCCAGGTACTAGATGGTATCGGTACACTGCCAACTTTCAGCCTGAATCCGCGAAACTTTAGTTCGCGGTGTTGGCTCAATGTACGTTCGCTCAGCTATTGAAGAGAGAGAGGAATTACTTCCCAATTCTGCACAGGTAGTTTACTTCAAAAACATTGCTTCTTCAGGCGAAAGATTGACCAATTTCACACTCTCATCCCAAAGGCTCGCTGCTTTCTGTTGATCGTAGGATTCATCAGAGGACTGAATTTTGTCGAGTCCATCAAAATATTTACCTGTAACTTCATTGAGTAAGGGATCGAGGATAAGTCTCGCAAGTGCAGCGCCCATCGTTTTAGAGTCCTTTGCTTTCTCTAGAACAGACGGTGAAATCGTTGTACTTAAAGCAGAGATTTCTGCTTGACTGTAGTCTCGGGCTAACTTCGTATCGAGCATTAAGCCAGGGTTGAAGGCATTGACTGCGATCTTAGACTGTTGCTTTTGCAAGCGACGTGAGAGTTCATAAGTACAGAGAATGTTGCAGAGCTTCGAGGTAGTATAGCGGGTTCGCCCTATGTTTCCGATATCATCATTGCTATTGTTGGTTGAGAATGCGAGGCTTTCGGCAGTTTGGTATTGTGGTTCAGGCATCCCAGTGTTTGTCTTGGGATTATGGGTGTCGCTGCTGACAAACACAATGCGAGAGCCAGCACTCAATCGGGGTAAGAGCAGATTGACAAGTAGAAAATGCCCCAAATGATTAACACCGAAGGTCATCTCAAACCCATCCTTTGTATATAATGTGTCGGAAACGATTTGAATTCCTGCATTACAAATGATCGCCTCTAACGGGGGACGATCTATCGCCTTGTTATCTTCTACAAACTGACGAATAGATGCTAGAGATGCCAAATCGATTGTCATACCTTCGATGTCGGGATAGTCGGTTTCTTTCCTCAAACGATCAACGCTGGCTTTAACCTTCGACGCGTCTCGACTCGCAATAATGATGTGCCAGTTCTGTTGAGAGGTGGCGATCGCCTGAGCACAGTAATAACCTAGCCCACTGTTCGCACCTGTGATAATGATTGATTTGTTGGGTTTCGTGGAAATTTGCATTGTTGTCATTTGGGGAGAACTACACTAAAGATAAACGTTGGAGTATACTCCAATGTCAAGTAGTTATTCAAACCCAAAGTTTTATGCTGATTAGTGAACTATCTAAAGAAACAGGAGTATCTAAAGACACCATTCGCTTTTACGAGAAGGCTGGACTGTTGGATGCAACTTGTAAGCGTGGAGACAATAACTACAGACAATACGATGAAGAGGTTATAGGACGTTTAACCTTTATTCGACAAGGAAAAGCACTCGGTTTTACGCTCAGTGAGATTAAGAAAGCGATTGACGAGTGGGATACACTTTCATCCCAAGACAAAATGCAGATGACTCGCATTAAAATTGAAGAGGTTGACAAAAAAATAAAACAGTTACAAGAGTTCAGACACCATTTGGTCGAGAAGTTGAAACGATTGGATGTTCCGGGCTAACAATCCCAACGCACCGGAACAATGTCAAGCGATCGCTTAACGCGCAAATCCATCACAGAAATACCTCTTCTCTCAAAAATGCCCCGTCCGCTTTAACATTCGGTTGAAACATATGGCAGTGTACCAATTGAGGAAGTGCATAGTTTTGGGTAAATTATCCGGTTGGGTAGGCTCGATGAGATAATGGACATGATTGGACATGATACAAACAGCGTAGAGTTTGAACTTGTATTTATCCAACGCCTTTTTAACTGCATAAAGAAACACTTCCCGACATTCTCACCTAGCTAACTTAAACTCCCGGTTATTGCAACGGGTGGTGATATGGTAAGAGTATCCAGTTTTTAAATTACGGCGTTTTCTTGGCATGGGAATTTTTCAGCAATGATTACTTCAGCTGCAGTAATTTTAAACTTCCAAAACGTTAGCTTAAGTGACGAGCAATTTTACCAACTCTGCCAAGATAATGAAACTTGGCAACTGGAACGAACTGCCTCATGTGAATTAGTAATTATGCCTCCCGTCGGTGGAGTCAGTGGAAATCGAGAAGCAGATTTGAATGCCGATTTGGTAATTTGGAATCGTCAAACTCAACTGGGAAGAGTCTTTAGCTCTTATACCATATTTCGTTTACCCAATGGGGGAAACCATTCTCCCGATGTCGCTTGGGTTACTAACGAACGCTGGCAATCATTAACACCAGAAGAACAAGAAAAGTTTCCCCCATTATGTCCTGATTTTGTCATCGAATTGCGTTCTCGCACCGACTCTCTAACCCAACTGCAAGAAAAAATGCAGGAATATCTCAACAGTGGCTTACGATTAGGTTGGTCAATTAATCCCCAAGCACAACAAGTAGAAATCTATCGTCCAAATCAAACCGTTGAAATTGTCCAATTACCCGCAAGTTTATCGGGAGAAGATGTGTTGCCAGGATTTGTTTTAGATTTACCTATTTTTTGAGGTGCAAACTTATCTGATGAAATTAGAACAAAAATGCCTTATAGTCAATTCACTACGATCGCCAAAGTTAAAGAAGCCTTCAACCTCAATACAGCAGAGGGCATCAGATTTTTACCTGAAATTGACCCCATTCAACCCAGTTCTATCTTAGTATTCACTCACATTTTTTCTAACCCTGATTAGTTGGTCTTTCATTCTCAATAAAATAAGCAACAGCTTTTAGAGCAATTGATTTTTAAAATACAAGCGGTAAAGCTCACAGTTAATGGTGACAAAATCACCATTAATGTCGATGAGTCCCAGACTATCCAATTTGTAAGCAAGCAAAGAAAATAATTTGAGTGGATGCTCTGCGGCAACTACTTGTTTGAAAGCATTTTCAAGTGCAATATCAGCTTGCAAAACTGCTAGCAATCTCCGTAAGTGATCGCGATAAATCCCAGACTCGGTAGCTGCTTCAAGTAAGAGCTGCTTGAGCGTTAATTCTCTATGAGCCATGTAATAGAAAGCAAACTGCACCAAGTAAGGATGTCCCCCCACCATTTCCATAAGTTGCTTGTTTTGGGTAGAAGTCCATTCAAGTCCGTAAAGGTGAGCTAAAGTCGTGACTTGCTCTAGTGCAAAAGGTGGCAACTTCAGGGGTAATCCTACATTAAATGGAGATTGGTTGATGTGAAGCGGAATGTAAACTTCTGTGGAATAAGTGAGGACTAAACGCAATTTTTGCCATATTTTTGTAGTGGCTGCTTGTTCGTACCAAGAACGCAACAGCGAGAAAAACTCCTCAGCAATTTCTGGGTATTCAAAAACTTGATTAACTTCGTTTAACCCCAAGACTAAAGGACTTTTAATTTCCTCTAATATATAGGCTTCAAAATAAATAGTACAGCTAACTTTACTACCCATATCCTCATCCCAATACTCATTCAGGTTTGGTTCTAGCTGTAACTTCCTACTGATGTTAGTGCTAAACCAACGAAAAAATTTATTGATATTGGAGAATATGGCTTTTTCTGCTTGTAGAAAGTCGATAGTCACAGTCTGATATTTCTGCGCCTGGGCGTGAGCTAATATCCGCAGCATCAAAGAAGTTTTACCCATTTTCCAAGGTCCTCTGATGCGGGTTATACTGCCTGGTTTGGTCACTTCTTCATAAGCAAGCAACTCTACAGGAGGACGTTCGATGTAAAATTTGGAGTACACAGGAACCGGAGCGCCAGGAAATTCGTCTTTATGGATAATACTTTGACGGCGGAATTCCAAGAGCGATTGCTGCTGTTCTTTTGTGAGTTGGCGCGACTCGAACACCCGCCTGAAGTTATGTTTACCTATTGGTTCAACCCAAAAAGCGCTTAAACTAGACCACAACTGTGAAGCAGTGCGACTGATGTATTCCTTGACATAGTTAGTTTCTGCTGCCATATCAGCATAAGTTTTTCCCGACCAAGTAGAACGCAACACTACCTCTTGGAGCGGTGTCAAACTCTCGGGCATGCTAACTTTGAGTAGATCTATCACTTCGTCAACGGTCATCAAGCGTGGTTTATTTATTCCCTGGCATAAAAAGATTATTTCACCAAAGTTTACTATTATAGCCAGTTAAACTCGGTTTGTGGAATTGATGCCGCTTCATCTTCACTTCACAAAAACGGACAACCTAGACGCTACGCTACACTTCGTGAAGGCACAAAGCTTGCTCTTGGGAAGAGCCCCCGGCAAACTTTGCCTAAAAATGCCCAAAGATCGTCGTTTGAGCGTGAGGGATTTTGTTGAAAGTTGTCCGTTTTGGCTTTTACTCTCCCAAACTGGGGTTCTAGGGCATCTGGAGAGGGTATGTGTGTATGGGATATAATTGAGAACAGCTATAGCTGCGATCGCTCTATATTATGAGCTAAAAATTTATTTTGTGTTCACACAAATACTATTTTGTCAAGCTCTCTTTAGATGTATTTGCTCTGCTCTCATCCCTAATCTCACATCCTAAACAAAAAATTGATTAATTTTAATCACTCAGTATGAAACCTAGTACCCTAGTAAAAGTGATTAAAGCTGAGAAAAAGAAGGTATTTATATCGTAAATGTTTTAACGTTGCCAGGGTTTACACGGATAGGTGCAAGATCTCTGGAAATATGCGCTCAGGAATTAACGACAGTTCTATTGTATTAAACTGCAAGTAGCGAAGAAACAAGCTAAAAACAGTGAATACCACAGCCAAAAAGATCCTGATTGTATCAGCTAATCCCAAGGACACAAACACACTACGATTGGATGAAGAGAAGCGAGAAATTCAGACGGCGCTCAAAAGAGCTAATAATCGCTCTTTGTATGAAATTGTCACTTCAGAGGCAACACGAGTAGACGATTTGCTCCGTGCGCTGTTGGATGACAAACCTTCAATCGTTCACTTTTGTGGGCATGGTGAGGGTACTGAAGGTTTGGCTCTGGAGAATGATTTAGGACAAACACAACTGGTAAGTACACAAGCTTTAGCTTCGCTGTTTAAGTTGTTGCAAGAAGATGTAGAGTGTGTTTTGCTCAATGCCTGTTATAGTGAAGCCCAAGCCGTAGCAATTCACCAACACATTGATTGTGTCATCGGGATGCTGAAGGCAATTGGAGATCAAGCGGCGATTAAGTTTGCGGTTGGCTTTTATGATGCCTTGGGTGCTGGTGAATCTTATGACAATTGTTTTGAATTCGGGCGTGCTTCCATTGATTTAGAGGGGATTGCAGAATCAGATACCCCAGTCATCAAAATTAGGCGGCGTAGTTATCACACAAAACTACTAGCTGAGACGGCGAAAGCAATGCCTGTCAATTCTTTAACTAATAATGATGATATGAGGAGCGATCGCTCAGTTGGACAAAACCGCTCAATTTCTGTTGGTGGTAGTGTTACTGGTAGCGCAATGATTACGGGCGATACGGCTTAAGCCGTTGCCAAAGGCATCGCAACACGACCTCAGTACAGTATTCTCAAGTATCTAGCGCTACATCTGATGTAGATATCCGAGGCGAACTCAAAGCTATAATTCATATATTTTCAAAATTGTCAAGTTCAGATAGTCGCAAGATTGACAATGCTTTCGCCGATGCTGAGGAAGAATTAGACAAACCGCAACCAGATAAAGCAGAGGTAGTTCAGAAGGCAGAAGGCAGAGGGCAGAGGGCAGAAGGAACCCACACTTAAAAGTGTGGGATTGAAACTTGGACGCCGTTTTTCTCGCGCTATGCGTCTCGAAAAACATCTTTTTTCAAACTGGGCTTTAAACCCAGAACTAAAGTTTTTTAAGAGGACAGGAAGCAGAATGCCTTCAGCATAGCTGCCTCCTGCCCTCTGCCTTTCTTTGTAAGGCTTTAGAGCGAGCTATTGAGTATGCATCGAAGGCGCTTGGATTTGCATCTGTGATTGATTATCTTCAACCCCACCTAACTAAAACAGTAGCTTGGTTAGGTTCTGATTGGCAGAAGCTACTGAGGTTCGTTAGTTGAGGAATTTAAAGTACTTTCATTGCTTATGAGGCAAAATCAATGAGTGACAGCGAATTTCAAGGAGAAGATCGAAGTATTCAGGTTGGACAGGATATAAGTAGTAGTAACGTTATTTCTGGGAATAGTAATGTCGGGGTTCAGGGCGATCGCGCTACAATCACGATTACTAACTACTATTACCGCGAAGATACCAAGGTAGTAACTGTTGATACCAACACAGATAATCAAGAGATTCCTTGTCCTTATCGCGGGTTATATCACTTTAGCCCCGATGACGCGGAGTTTTTCTTTGGACGTAAGGTTTTCGTAGAAGAACTATTTCAAGCAACTCAAAATCGGAATTTTCTTCCGGTACTGGGGGCATCAGGAAGTGGGAAATCTTCAGTTGTGTTAGCGGGATTAGTACCGAAATTACAACAAACAGGTGATTGGTTATTTACTCACTTCCGTCCAGGCAAAGATCCTTTTTATGCTTTGGCTGAGTCGCTAGTACCTCTGTACACCCAAGGTGATGCTACTGAGCAAATTGCTCAAGCACGAGAATTAGCTAAGTATTTTCACGATAAAGAAGTGACTTTAGATGATATATTATCACATATACAATGCCAACATCCCAATCATCGATTGCTGTTAATTGCAGACCAATTTGAAGAACTTTATACGTTATGTCCAGATCAGAAAATTCGCCATAGTTTTTTAGACACCTTATTAGCCAGCTTCCAATCAGATGGCAAGACTGATGTGCTGATTGCCACCATGCGAGCAGATTTCTTGGGAAATGCCCTCTCCTATCCTAAATTTGGTGATGTGTTACAAAATGCTGATATCAAAATTAGGTCGATGAATCGCTCCGAACTTTCAGAGGTGATTGTCAAGCCAGTTGAGAAGTTAGGTGTAAAATTTCAAGATGGACTGGTAGAACGCATTCTGGATGATATCGAGGATGAACCGGGAAATTTACCTCTAATGGAGTTTGCTTTAACCGAGTTATGGAAAAGGCGAGCCGATAAACAGTTAACTCATGCAGCTTATGAGGAAATTGGCGAGGTAACTGGCGCTTTAGCTCGTCATGCAGATGAGAATTATCACTCATTGAGTGTAACTGAACAAAAACAGATGCGGCGAATTTTCATCCAATTAGTACGTCCGGGTGAAGGATGTGAAGATACCCGACGATTGGCAACTAAAGCAGAATTAGGTGACGAAAAATGGTCTTTAGTACAAAAACTGGCGGATCGTGATGCACGATTAGTCATCACCAGTCAAAATGCTGCCAACCTTGAAACAGTAGAAATTGTCCATGAGGCACTGATTCGCAATTGGAGCGAACTACAGCATTGGATGGACAGCGATCGTAGCTTTCGCGCTTGGCAAGAACGGTTACGGGGAGCAATGTATCAATGGCAACAAATGCACCAAGATAAAGAAACATTGTTGCGCGGTGCAGCTTTGGCGGAGGCACAACAGAAGTTTAAAGAACATCAAGAGGATCTGAGTCAATCAGAGCAAGAGTTTATCCAAGCTAGTGCAGCACTACGGGATACAGAAAAAAAGCAGGAGCAACGGAGAAGACAACTGACTGTCTCCGGATTGGTTGGTGGTTTGGGAGTAGCTTTGGCTTTAGCTGGGTTAGCGGGAATAGGCTGGCGGAATGCCGAAATAAACGAAATTAATGCCTTGGATCAAAGTGCCGATGGGCTTTTGAATTCAAATGGTGCCAAAGCTGTCATATCCAGCGTCAAAGCTGCTGTAAAAATGCAAAGTCAACCCTGGTTAGATGCAAATACCCAAACTCAGGTAGAACTGACATTATTAAATACAGTTGATAACGTCGCCGCACCCAACACCTTGGGAGGGCACGCAAAACCAGTTCGGAGCGTCAGCTTCAGCCCGGATGGCAAAATGCTTGCTTCTACCAGTAATGACAACACGGTGAAACTATGGGATACCCGCACTGGCAAGGAAATTACAACCCTGACTGGGCATACAAACTCGGTTAATGGCGTCAGCTTCAGCCCAGATGGCAAAATGCTCGCTTCTGCCAGTAGTGACAACACGGTGAAACTGTGGAATACCAAGACTGGCAAGGAAATCAAAACCTTGACTGGGCATACACACTCGGTTTTTGGCGTCAGCTTCAGCCCGGATGGCAAAATGCTTGCTTCTGCCAGTGCTGACAATACGGTGAAAATGTGGAATACCAAGACTGGCAAGGAAATCAAAACCCTGAGAGGGCATACACACTCGGTTTTTAGCGTCAGCTTCAGCCCTGATGGCAAAATGCTTGCTTCTGCCAGTGGTGACAAAACGGTGAAACTCTGGGATACTCCCACTGGTAAGGAAATCAAAACCCTCACTGGGCATACAAACTTTGTTCACGGTGTCAGCTTCAGCCCTGATGGCTTGATGCTCGCTTCTGCCAGTGCTGACAATACGGTGAAACTGTGGGATACCCGCACTCTTCAGGAAATCAAAACCCTCACTGGGCA